>CAZODS010000079.1:0-1565 GCA_964578705.1 uncultured Candidatus Saccharibacteria bacterium | reverse complement strand
TGTTATAATATTTATATGGATTTGTTAGTTGCCGTTCAAATAATTTTTTACCTGGTTTTTTCGTTGGCGATTGTAATTTTCAGCGTTTTAACCCTGGTTTTACTATATAATTTTATCCGCATCGAAAAAAATATCCGGAAAATTTCCGAAAATATTGAAAGCGCTTCGGGCGAGATAAAAGAAAATCTGGAATCTTTAATCGGAAAAATAATCGCCCTGCCGATTTTATCTTTTTTCTTAAAAAAAATGTCCGCGAAAGGTCGTCATAAATCATCCAACAAATAAAATGGCAAAAAGATTTTTAAAAGGAGCGCTAATCGGCGCGATGCTGGGAGTGGCTGCCGGATTAATGATGGCTCCCGAAGAAGGGAAGAAATTTCAGAAGGACGCCAAAAAGAAATACGCCAAATTTTACGCCGAAGTGGCGCCAAAACTGAAAAAGATGCGCGAAGTCGGCGAAAAAGATTTCAAGATTTTCATGAAACAGGCGGCGGAAAATTACGCCAAGGCCAAAAAAATGTCCGAGCCAGAAAGAAAGACGTTAGCCAGAAAAGCCCAAGACCTGTGGAAGCACTTATCCGAACACGCTTAAAAAAATCCCCGCCAAAGCGGGGATTTTTGCGCGGGGGGATATAATTAAGCTATGAAGCCGGAAGATAAAATTATTTATACTGTCGGCCACTCCAACCGGACAATGAAAGAATTTTTGGATATTCTGCGGGCTTATACTATTAAAGAGTTGATTGACGTTAGAACGATAGCCCGAT
Organism: uncultured Candidatus Saccharibacteria bacterium; assembly: GCA_964578705.1. Taxonomy (GTDB): domain Bacteria; phylum Patescibacteriota; class Minisyncoccia; order UBA6257; family 2-01-FULL-56-20; genus JAMDBA01. Next base: position 798 of record CAZODS010000079.1, on the reverse strand, counting down.
CGCGGCGCAATCCCCAGTTTAACGAAGCGTCGCTTAAATACCGGCTTCAAGTGGCGAAAATAGGATATAGAAGAATTAAAAATCTGGGCGGTTTAAGGCGCGTCGCCAAAAATTCCATTAACTTAGGTTGGAAAAATAAATCTTTTCGCGGCTACGCCGACTATATGCAGACAAAAGATTTTGAGGCTGGCTTAAAAGCGCTCCAAAAAATTGCCGCCAAAAAGAAAACGGCCATAATGTGCGCCGAATCCTTGCCTTGGCGTTGCCACCGCTCGCTTATTGCCGACGCATTAACCAAACAAAAGTGGCGGGTTTATCATCTTATGTCTTCAAAAAATTCCTACAAACATAAAATCACCCCTTTCGCCCGAATCAAAAACGGAAAGGTTGTTTATCCTTTACCAAGGTAGCTTAACTGAATTTTAGCGGCTGTTGCGTTATACTGAATAAGAAGAAATAAATGGCCGAAAAAAAATACAAAAAAGCTTTAATAACGGGCGCCTGCGGATTTTGCGGCTCTCATATGGCAGAGTTGCTTTTGAAAAGCGGCTATAATGTCCGTGGGACTTGCCGCGCAACTTCGGATAAAAAATATATCAAAAATTTAGATATGGAATTTATTCCCGCTGACTTAGCCAGACCGGAAGATTGGCCGCAAGTTCTTAAAGGAGTGGATATTATTTTTAACACCGCCGCTGTTTTTGATTATCTGCCCGATCTTGGGGAGATGAGGAAGGTTAACGTGGAGGGGACGAAAAATTTGCTTGAAGCGGCCAAAAAAGCCGGCGTTAAAAGGTT
>CAZODS010000078.1:0-1599 GCA_964578705.1 uncultured Candidatus Saccharibacteria bacterium | reverse complement strand
ATAAACCAGCCGTCGAACATTTTCCGTAGCAGGAAAGAAAAAATGGAGGCGGCCAAAAGCATCAGGTTGATAGGGGAGAAGAACCATTCAAAAAATCTCCGCCAAAAACCTTTTTTCTTTTCAGTAATTTCGTTGTATCCGTGAATAGACAGATTATTTTTCGCCTGTTCTGAAGTTAATCCGGTCATTTTTAAATTATAAAATTTAGAATTCAATGTGTTAAATTCGCTTCTGATTCAGCGAGGCGAGCCTGCTTATTTATATTTGGTGATAATAAATTCAGAATGCGATGCTATGACATGCCATAGCATCGGTTAGGGCGTAGTTTAATTTAAAAAATCAATTTGAAGTTAAGTGTTTTGTCTGCGCCCGGGATTGCTTTAACCGGCGGGAGGAGTTATCCTTACATCAGGTTATTTGAAAAGCCGAATATGGCATTGGTGAAAGGAGGATGAATGCTTAACGCTTCAATTCTGTGGTTGCTCTACCCTTTATTGGCGGCCGTTGTTGCTTTAGCTCTGTCGTTTTTAATTTATCGCGGCGCTCGGTCATATAGTCGTATTTTACTTAATCGCTTAAGGAAAAACGACGCGTATTTCAATAAGCTGTATGATTTTGTGGTCAATAATTTAAAGTGCCCGGTCGAGCCAAGCATTTTTACGTCAAGCCGTTTTCAGCATTTTAGGATTTTTGGTTTAATTCCGGAATTTGGCATAGTTTTAGAAAGAAAGCATCTGGTGAACAAAAAAGGCGTCGGCGTGGCCATATTGGCTCACGAAGCGGGACATTTTTTGCGTTACGCCAGTTTTCTCGGCGGCCAATTAGAATTTATAAGTTGTCCTTTCGCCAAAGACAAAAACATTCGTCTCGGTCAATGTTATCTGGACGAGGAAATAAGCGCTTGGATATACGCCTTCCAGATTCTTAATAAAGTTTTTGGCGGTAATTTTGACAAGCGGGAATTTGCCAATTGCGCTGCCGGCACATTGTTTTCTTATTTCGCTACAGACGATTATTTTAATAAAGGCGTTTGTCCTTTTGAAAGCGACGCAATTATAAAATTGGCGGCCCTTGAAAATTTAATTTTCGGCGAGCTTCCGGAAAAAGCGGTTTTAACCGAAAGAATGAAGACGCTTAGCGAGTTATTAAAAAATATCGTCGAAATTTATGATGCTGAAAAGAATTTTTTTAATTCATTCGCGCTCAAAATCTGGTTCAGAGTAAAAACCAAACAGCTGGTTAATTACAATCCTCCGTTTCATATTTTTAAGCCCCGCTAAACGCGGGGCGTTTTTTCTCTAATTCCAACCACTAGCCGCTAATCTCTATTTTTATTCGACAAGTTTTCTGTTTTTCGTTAAAATTTCTATAAATGGCAAGGGTTATCGCGATTTTTAACCAAAAAGGGGGAGTCGGTAAAACAACTACGGCCGTAAATTTGGGCGCTTACTTGGCCGCTTCGGGCCGGAAAACTCTTCTGGTTGATTTTGACCCGCAGGCAAACGCCAGTTCGGCTTTGGGCGGCAAGCCGCTCGAGACTATTTATAGCGTTTATCACGGCATTTTGGGCCTTGCTTCTTCGGAACTCATCAGGAAGTC
>CAZODS010000077.1:0-1677 GCA_964578705.1 uncultured Candidatus Saccharibacteria bacterium | reverse complement strand
GTGTAATAATACCATCTTAAAACGTCGGCGCCGTATTTTTCTATCATTTGCCACGGGTCAACCGCGTTGCCTTTTGATTTGGACATCTTCACGCCGTTTTTATCTAAGGTTAACCCTTGGGCAATGACGTTTAAATAAGCCGGACCGAGGCCGAGGGCGGTCGAAATTGCCAGTAAAGTGTAAAACCATCCCCGCGTTTGATCCATTCCTTCGGAAATATAATCGGCCGGAAATTCAATTTTCTCCTTAACGGTTTTAAGTTTTAATTCTTCCGATTTTTTGATTTTGGCGGCGAAAGGGTAGTGGTATTGGGCAAAAGGCATACAACCGGAATCAAACCAGACGTCCGCCACCTCTTTCGTTCGCGTCATTTTGGAGCCGCACTTTTTACATTTCAGATAAACGGAGTCAATGTAGGGCTTATGCAAATCAAGATTGCCGGTTAAATAATTAAACGGATAATTGTTTAATTTTATTTTTCTGACTTCGCCGACTTCAATATATTTGAGTTCTATTATCTCTTCATTGCTTAAGCCGGCGGCGGCGCCTTCGAGCATCCACAGCGGGTCGCCATGGCCGCAAATCAAAATGTTTTTCCCGTCGTATTTAGCGCTAATTTCCATCATAAAATCCATAACCCGTTTTTTGACGTCGGTTAAGTTTTCTCCGCCTTCGGGCGCCTTTTCAAATCTTTCTAAATTAATCGGAAAAGCTTTGCGGAAATCCGAGACCAAGCGTCCGTTAAATTCGCCGACTTTCAGCTCTGCCAGCCGTTCGTCAACGATTATTTTCGCTCCGGTTTTTTTCGCCGCGATTTCGGCGGTTTCTTGGGCGCGCTCGTAAGGGGAGCTGAAAATAACGTCAAGCTTTTTTTTGTCTAATTGTTTTATCAGTTTATCAGCCGATTTTTCTATCATTTTTTTGCCGTTAGCCGTCAAATGAGACTCGCTATCTTTGGTTTCTTTCCCGGAAGCAATTACGCCTTTTAAAATATGGTCGGCTTCGCCGTGTCTTAAAATCCAGAAATTATTTTCGGTTAGCCGTAATTTATTCAAATCTTCTAATCCGCCGACAACTTCATAATGGCCGCGCCTTTCGCACTGCCAGACGGGAATTGGAGTGCCCCAGTAGCGGTCTCTTGAGAGCGCCCAATCGACGTTGCTTTTAAGCCATTCGCCAAACCGGCCTTCCTTAACATGATCCGGTATCCAATTTATTTTCCCGTTGTTTTTTAAAAGTTCGTCCTGAATTTTGGTTGTTTCGATGAACCAGGAAAATTTGGCGAAGTACAGAAGGGGCGTGCCGCATCGCCAACAATGGGGATATTCGTGCTCTATTGACCCCGAAGCGTATAAAATATTTCTTTTCGCCAAGTCTTCCATGATGTCTTTATCGGCCTGTTTGACGAACTTACCCGCTCCGGGAAATCCTTTGGCAACGATTCCTTTTTCGTCAATAGTTATCGGCGCTTTTTTCGCCAAGTCCTTGACTTCTTTTTTCATTAAATTAAAGTCGTCGGCGCCAAATGCCGGAGCGATATGGACCAGACCGGTGCCTTCGGCGGTCTCCACGAAATCCGCTCCTCTAACCGAGAAAAACCTTTTTTCTTTTTCGGCGTTAGCGGCTTTAAAAATCGGCTTGTATTTCAGCCCGACTAATTTTTTTCCAGAAATCTTA
>CAZODS010000076.1:0-1808 GCA_964578705.1 uncultured Candidatus Saccharibacteria bacterium | reverse complement strand
TAAATGATACCTCTTTATCAGGTTTTTCTATTCTTATTCGGCTTGGCGATAGGCAGTTTTATCGGCGTTTTAGCTTCCCGTTATCAGCCGGACGTTTTTTTATTTTCCAGAAAAATAATCGGCGGGCGTTCCCGTTGCCCGCATTGTCATACCACTTTAAAATGGTATGAGCTTATTCCTCTTTTTAGTTACGCCTGGCAGCTTGGCCGCTGCAATTATTGCCATCGGCGCTTGAGCTGGGGCTACCCGGCGGCAGAATTATTAAGCGGTTTATTGATGGTGATAATCCCTTCAAGCTTGAGCCATCTTTACACTTTTTATCCTTACTCCCTGTCTTTGGCTGTTTTGTGGACGGTTTTTTTCTTTATCCTTCTTTTGGTTTCGATGATTGATTTCCGGCTTAGCCTTATTCCCGACGAGCTAAATTTTCTTTTGGCGGTAAACGGCTTGGCGATAGCTTTTTGGGTTTCTAAATTCTTCAATGGTTTAAACGGCTCTTTAATCGGCGCTTACGCTCCTATTTTCGGTTTTCACGACAACATTATTATCAACCGCGCCGCGGCCCTAATTTTCGCGATTGTTTTCTTTGGAGGCCTGGTTTATTTCGGGCGCGGGAAAATTATGGGACTGGGCGACCTGAAGCTGGCCTTGGGGCTGTCGCTGGCTTTCGGTTGGCCGGGAACATTTCTTTTGACGGCTTTGGCTTTTATCGTCGGTTCGGTTGTCGGTATAATTTTGATTTTAATAGGGAAAAAGAAGATGAAAAATTATCTTCCTTTGGCTCCTTTTCTAGCGGTGGGCGCTTTTCTGATATACGCTTACGGCCCTCAAATGCTCAATCTTTATTTCCAGCTTTTTAATTTTCGGATCTAACGGGCTAACGTTAAAGATTCAAGAAAGCTCAGCCCTTTTATAAAAGGGTTGAATTATTTAAAATTAACAATATAGATTATGTTTTTAGGTGGCGTAATATTTTATAATGAAAATAAAAAATAAATCATTAAGTTTTATATTTACTGTTCGGCGCCCCGATTTTAAAAGATTTTTTCATTATCCGATGAAAAACCCGCCATTCGTTCGCCGTAATCTTGCGGGTTTTACCTTAATTGAAACTTTGGTTGTCTTGGGTATTTTAACGATGCTGGCCTCGATTTTGATTTCTTATAACGGGACGGCGCGCCAACAGGACGCCTTAACCATCGAAACCAATAAAATCGCTCAGATAATTAATGTTGCCAAATCCTTGGCGATGTCAACTTATGGAACCGCTAGCGCAACCAACTATTGCGGCTACGGGGTTTATTTCGGAGAGTCCGCTTGCGGTAAAGGCGTGGATTATTGTATTTTTCATTATCCGCTGCCCTCAACTCTTAATTCTTGCGATCAGATAACCAGCGCGTCTTTCCTTAATATTAATTCGGAATACATTGTTCCTAATTATTCTTATACGATGGATAAAACGATTAGTTTTAGCGGCGATTCTAACCTCTCCGCCGTCCTCTTTGTTCCGCCTCAGCCGCTAACTGTTCTTTCGGGACAAAATCAGCCGCTTACCGGTAGCGGCGTCGTTGGTTTGATTTCCGCCGACGGTAAATCCCGTTCCTCGGTTACCGTTTCGGATTCCGGTCAGATAAGTTTTTGATAAAAATGAATTTTTTTAAAAAAAATATAGAAAAAAAATCTTGGCTAACAATAAACGGTCAGCTCTTGATTGAAACTCTGGTGGCTTTAGGAATTTTAACCACCGGTTTTTTGGGAATTTTGGGATTGCTAAGCCGGTCGTTGAGTTTAAATAGAGTTATCAGCGA
>CAZODS010000075.1:0-2086 GCA_964578705.1 uncultured Candidatus Saccharibacteria bacterium | reverse complement strand
TGGATAATCGCCACGCCGGCGTAAATGGCGGCCGTAAAATCGCCATCGCTCGTTCCTGATCCGCCGTGAAGGACAATTCCTGTCTCGCCGATGGCTTTTTTGATGTCGGCTATCCGCCGAATATTCAGAGCGGGATTGACGGCGTTGGCCAGCATGCCATGGATGTTGCCGACTGCCGGCGCGAGCAAATCAACACCGGTTTCTTTGACGAACCGGGACGCCTCCTCGGCGGTCGTTAAATCTTCGGGCTTGATATCGGCTCCTTCCGGCAAAGCCGTCAGGATTTCGGAAGAGCCGCCGATATAACCAAGCTCTCCCTCGACGATAATATCCGGTTTTTTCGATTTGGCGTATTCAATCGCCCGCTTAGTTTCTTTTATATTTTCTTCCAAAGGCAGTTTCCCGCCGTCAAACAAAACGGCGTCATAGCCCGCGTCAACCGCTTCTTTAATTTTCTCAAAAGAATGGGTGTGGTCGGCGTTCAAATAAATCGGATAATCATATTCTTCCCGCAGGCTTTTAACCAGCGCGGCCGCCTGGCTCGGACCGATAAAATTCCTTTCACCTTCGGAAGTTCCTATTAAAATCGGCAACTTATCCCCGAAAATCGCCTCGGTTTGGGGCGAAAGTTCCCGAGCGGCCTCGAAAATCGCTTTGAGCGCCGCTAAATCGGAAATATTAAAATGGCCGAGAGCGACCCGACCGGCTTCCGCTTCTTTGACGCATTCTTTTAGCGTTTTCATTTTACTAAATCGTAAAATAGCTTTTTAAAATATTGCCGGCGACAATCTTTCTTATCTCATCCTCGCCGAAATAACGGAAAAAAATTTCGTTCCAAAGCGCTTCCTGATGATGGTATAGATATTTTACCATCTCCTTTTCCATCGCCAAAGACATCGTCATATCAACGATATTAAAACTGACCAAAACCTCCACACCGCTTTCATCCTTAAAAAATTCGCCGACCCAGCCCAGCTTGTCCCAAAAATCCAGGCTGTTTTGGAAATTGGGCAGCCATTTTTCCAAAGACGGAATTTCTTTTTCGGCGGCAAACCAATGGAATGCCTCTGGATTGACGTGCGGCAAAAACAAACGCTGGTCGTTTTCGTCCAGTTTCCCCAAATATCTTTGGACTATCATAAAATAATTCTCCTTGCCGCCGGAAATTTTTTCGAAATCCCTGAAACTCAAAACATCGCCCCGCAAAAGAGAAATCATATTGTCGGTAAAACGCTCTTTTTTGGAAAAACCTTCGAATAAATCGGAATAATATTTGATTTCGTTCAAATAATGGAATACCAGAAGAATCGTCCGGAACGATTCGCCGGAAACCCCCAGAAATACCGGAATAATAAAAATAATACCCAGTTCCTTAAGATGGCTGATATTGTGATATTTTTTAGCGACAAATTTTTTCGCGGCGTCGGCCCATTTGTCGTTTAAAGCTCTTATCTGAATCTCCCGATATTCAAAATCGTCCGCGGTCAATTTTTCGTACTGTTTGAAAAAGATATTATTAAGCCAATCCGGATCCTCCAGAAATCTTAAGGCGCTGTAAACCTCTAAGAGGTCTTCTTTCGCGAGCATTTCTTTAACCGACGAATAACCCAAAGCGCGCATCACCATTTTCGGCGGTTCGTTAATTATAAACTCCTTCGCTTTTCCAAGCTTCAAAAAAAAGCCTTTAACCGGAGGCCGGTTTTTGGTTATAAAGCCGCTTATCTTTTTGGCGTACTCCTGGCAACAAAGATTCGCTAATCCCAAAGACTGGTAAATCCTGCTGTCGTCGGCTTCAACTTTGCTGGTTAAGGCGTCATAAACTTCTTTTGACTCCGCCATTTTTCCTAAATTCAGCCTATCCAGCCTGTCCCTCACCAGCCTGTCGTTTTCCTCGATTATTTCTTTTAGAACGTTTTTCTTGCCCGTTGTTTTTTGAAGCCTCGCTTCCAAGTCCAAAATAACTTCGTGGTCAACCCTTAAAACCCGGGCTATTTTTTCTTCCGGAGTTAAATCCATATTTAAATTATAATACCATTTCTTTAATCGGCAAAATTTTCCAGCGCGGTTCGCTGAATTGCTTACGGGT
>CAZODS010000074.1:0-2144 GCA_964578705.1 uncultured Candidatus Saccharibacteria bacterium | reverse complement strand
GCGGAAGTTGCGGCATGATGATAACCGGCGAATACAAGGTTAAAAAGCAGAAAAATGGAAATGTCCACGATTATGTTTATTACCATTGCACGAAAAAGAATAAAACAATCAAATGTCCAGAACCTTGTATTCGCCAAGAGGTTTTAGACGAGCAACTTTCCGCAATGCTTCAAAAATTTTCTTTGAGACCGGATTGGGCGACAGAACTACGCAAAATGCTTGAAAAAGATAAAGCAGAAGCCGCCCAATTCGCGACCGCTTTTGTTCAAGAAGCGGAAAATAAGATCCGCGCCATACAAACTAAACTCCAGCGACTTTTGGACGGCTACCTCGACCAAGTTATTGAACAGGAAATATACCGAGCAGAGAAAGCAAAACTATTGAACGAGAAAAGGTCGCTGGAAGACCAATCCGCGCGAATTGAACAAAAGCAGACTGGTTGGCTCGAACCGATGGCGGAATGGATAAAAGAGGCAGAGAATCTGCCTAAAATTGCACAAGAGAGCAACCTTTTTGCGAAAAAGGTTGCTTGCCGAACTTTGTTCGGCTCGAACCTCGTTTTGGCGGGCGGGCGAGTGCGCGCCGAAGGCGCGGAAAGCGGCGCGAATGCGCCGCAAAATCAGTGGGCGGCACTGTGTGCCGCCCACGATCTAGCCCTCAAAAAGCCGAAAAGTTTTGTCTTGGTGCACAGGGTGGGAGTCGAACCCACGCGGGCACATGTCCAACGGTTTTACAGACCGCCCCCGGCCCCTACGGGACTACCTGTGCTTGCTTATTTAACCTCGGCGTTATTATCCGGATTCTTAGTCTCTTTCGTCAAATGTTCCAGGCTCTTTGAATCTTTCTCTTCTTTTATCTTTATCCGGTTTAAAATGATGTTGATGTTGTTGTCCATCCGCAGCATCAAAACTCTAGCCCTCCTTAAAAACTTTTCCAGAAATTTATTAAGCTCGATATCAATTTTTTCCGGAATTTCCGAACGAGCCAGCCGTTCCAAGAGTTTGATTTTAACGGTTTCGTCCTTTTCCTTTATCCGCGGCAAGGCGGCAGCGATCATATAAACAATAACTGCCAGGCCAATCATTAAAATAATAGCGAAAATAAATTCCATGCGTTAAATTTCCAGCCGGTGGAACTTGTTGATTTTCACGTTTTCTCCGACGCGGCTTTTGACGTCATTGACCAGGTCATTGATGGTCCTCGTTTCGTCCTTAATGTAGGGCTGTTTCAAGAGAGCTTCAACGCTTTCGGGATTCATGGCGGCTATTTGCATCGCTACTTCATGCGCTAAATCCCTGAAGGGCTGCGACCTGACCACGAAGTCTGTTTCGGCGCGCATATCCAAAATAACGCCGATTCTTTCATTGTGGGTATAAGATTCTATCAGCCCCTCCCCCGCTTCACGGCTTTCTCTTTTGGCGATTTTCACCAAACCCTTTTGCTTTATCCATTCAACCGCCGCGTCAAAATCGCCCTTTGTTTCGCTTAACGCCTGCTTGGCGTCCATCACGCCGGCGCCGGTCAAATCACGGAGCTTTTGGATATCTTTGACGTCTATTTTCAACTTCGCCATTTTATTGCTTTTTAGATTCTAAAACCGCGGATTTTATCTGCTTCAAAAACCAATTGACGCTGGTCGAGGATAAATCGTTCCCGGGAATAAGATAGTCTATGCCGGCGGGATTAACGTCGAGATTGGAAAAAACGATAACCGGAATATTCAGCCGTTTGGCTTCCGCGACGGCGGCCGCGTGGATAATCGGGTTGATAACCACCAAAACGTCTGGCAAACGGTCAAAATTTTCCAGGCCGTAAAAATTGCGGCTTAGCCGTTCGATATTTTTTTGAATTTCAACCCTTTCTTTTTTCGGGTAATTTTCAAAAGCGTTTTTCTCCCAATCCTCTTTAAGCTTTTTAAAATAATTCAGCCGGCCGGACAAAACCTTGAAATTCGTTAAAGTCCCTCCGAGCCAGCGGTTGACCACGAAAGGATAATTCAATTCTTTGGCAACCTCCGCTATTCCCGCGGCGGCCGGATGAATGCCGATAAACATCACGCCGGCGCCGTTTTTGGTTTTTTCTTTTAAGAAATTAATGGCGGACTCCAATTTTTCAAACGTCTTATTAAGATCGATAATATCCAC
>CAZODS010000073.1:0-2148 GCA_964578705.1 uncultured Candidatus Saccharibacteria bacterium | reverse complement strand
ATCCATCAATCCCCTGTCAAAATCCAAAGGGGTTTTAAATTCGGCCCCCTCAATAGCAGTCAAAGTCTTTGTGTTGGCGTCATACCGGCTTTTTATCTTCCAGCCTCTTTTAAACAACAGGTTCGCGTCTGCCCTGCCGATAACTTTAACGCCGCCGGCGATATCCTGAAGAGCTTCCACGCGCCATTCTTTTTTAGAACGAACGTCGTTTTCGCGGCAAAGGCTGTCAATAACTTCGTAAACCTGGTTGCGAATAATCAGGTTTAAGTTGGCATCACCCGTTTTGATTATCTTGATTTTCCGGAATTGGTCAACCCGGTTGCCGCCAACGGAGCTGCTGATGTAAATATAAACCGGTATTTGAGGAATTTCTTTCTCTCCGAAATTACCCATTTCTCCTCCGACGCTCCAAATAGTATCGGTAATAACCCGGCCAATCGTTCCGCCGTCAAATAAAATTGTTCCGGTCGTTACGTTCTTGCTATGCCTGCGCTGGTCTATTCCGAAAACTGGCAAGACAACGTTTGGGGTTTTCAAAAACCCGACGTCGTCGAAATAGTTCCCGCAAGCCAGAAATCTGTCGCCCCCCGAACGGGTAACGGTGCAAATATCCCCCTTAAAGAACCCTCCGCCCCAAAGATAAGCGATGGCGATCTTATCGCCAGGCTTAAAAAACTTGGCGTATGAGCTTTTTGACGGACCATCGGAAACTTTCAGAGCTTTATTTACCAGATAAATCGGCATCGCCAAACCAACGGAAGTCGGCCCGTAAAGAGGAAGCGGCTGGGATATAGCCCCGATGAGCCCGCCGTTAACGTAAACCGGCGCGCCGTATATTTCTTCGGAATCAAACACCTCGCTTACGTCTTCGTCTTTACTTAACGGAATCAGCTCAAAGCTTATCCTGTCCTCGCCGGGAGCGTAGTAATCTTTCAAAAAACCCAAAATTTTAATCGGCTCTTCAACAATCTTGCCTTCCTCGAAAATAGTAACGTAATGACCCAAACTGCCGGCGGGAATTTTCATCAGGCTATTTTTGCCGATTTTATTTGCCGGCCGTAAAGCGTAAACAATGGCGGCCGCGGCACCAATCCAAAAGACAACGCACAAAACAAACATTATAGTCTGGAATCTTCCATAATCTTTCATTTTTCAGTCCTCCTATTGAACTTTCAATTTTTTCCTAGTTTAAAAGTAAAACTTTTAACGGAAGCCGTCAACTTCATAGGCAAACATAGCGCCTTGACTTACACCATCGTAATTTATATATTGAAATCAGCATATAGAAAATCTAAAAGGAGAAATAAATGGATAAGTGTTTTTTGTGTGAAAAAAATGAGGCAGGAAAGCGCGGCTACATAAATTTTTCTTATAAAGGGCTGCCTATCCGCGTTTTTAAGAACGGATCAACATGCAAAAACTGCGCGAAAAAAATATTCAGGGAATCTTTCAAGAAATACCGCTATCTTTTTAAACAAAAAAATGGGCAAGTAGAATCAATTGGTTGGGAGAAATATAATGAGCTTTGCGATGAGTCTGACGCAACTCATTTATTTGTCGCATTAGGAATATTCTCCTTCGATTCAAATGACAATTACGAAATTGTTAGCGACGACGGTCTATTATCTTTAAATCCGCGACTATCTTCGGCTGTTTACTTTAAGAAACTTAAGGACGCCGTAGATTATGCCAAAGAAAAATTTTCGGATGCCATGTACGGATATAAAATCCGTAAATTGACATCTATCAATAAACGTTGGATCGCTAAACGTAATTCTGATTCCGATAAATAAACTATAATATAAATTAAAACGGCCGAAGACGCCGTTTTTTTATTGACAAAAAGTCATTCTCTCTTATAAATCCCCGCCAGCTTCACACTTGCCAAAATTTTATTTCCAATGTCGTCCCTAAGAGATTCCTTGCTGGCGCCAAACGGAAGGTCGGGCCGGTCGCTTAGAGCGTATAAATTAAAAACATAACGGTGAGTTCCTTTGTTGGGACAAGGCCCGAGGTAACCGATTTTTCGGGCGCTATTCAACCCTTCTATTGAGCCTTCGGGAATTTTTCCCTCTTCAATTGTTTTTGTTTGGGGATTGATATTCCAAATTATCCAATGGGTAAAATTTGGGACCAGGGAGTCGGGAT
>CAZODS010000072.1:0-2149 GCA_964578705.1 uncultured Candidatus Saccharibacteria bacterium | reverse complement strand
GGCAAAACGAGCGAGCCGGTGCCCAGACTAAAATTTTTCGACGGAAAAATTTTAAGTCGCGGGCAATCCCTGCATCGCGCGCCAAAAAAACAGCCGGCTTCAGCCGGCCGTTCCTTAACGGTCATTTGCCGTAATTATTTAAATTTTCCGTATTTTTTATTTATTTCTTTCCAATCCAGGTTTTCAAAAAACGCCTCGATATAAGATTTTCTATCCGAACCGAAGTCGATGAAGTAAGCATGCTCATAAACATCCAAGACGATAACAGGGGAAGCGCCCCAGATTCCGCCCTGATTGTGCAGGTCGCCGGTATAGTTATGTAATTTTCCGTCGTTGAAGTCGTAAGCTAAAATTGCCCAGCCGCGAGCCGAAAGACCGCAGGCCTTGAAGTCGGCTTCCCATTCTTCGTAAGAACCGAAATCTTTTTCTATTATTTTTACGATTTCGCCTTCCGCCTTTCCGTCTCCGCCCAAAATATCAAAGTAAGCCTCGTGCAGGACAACGCCGTTGGCGGCGTAGCTTTCTTCGGCTTTCAAAGCGCGGTATTCGGAATAAGTGGCGTTGGCTTTATCTCTGGCGGCAGCCGCCAGTTTTTCCTGGATTTCTTTCCACTTGGCGACGTATCCCGCGTAAAGTTTGTCGTGGTGAATTTCCAGGGCCCCGGCCGAAATCTTTTTAAGCGATTTATATTTTAAGGGTTTAATTTCGGAATAATTTTTCATTTTATTATTTTATCTAAGAGGTTTTATTTAAACGACCTTTTATTTATTATATAAAATTTCAGCGGCGGTTCATATTTTTAAAGGGGAATTGCCGGCCGGTTTTTCTTGACAGGCCGCTAAAATAGTGATTTACTTAAAACAAGTAAGGGAAGAACTTTGAAAAAACACAAAAAGGAAGGTGATTGATGTGGCAAGAAAAATTTTCAAATTTGCCCTTTGCGCGGCGGTGTTCCTGATGGCTTTGAATGTCCAGGCTAAAAACGGCGGCAAAACGAATGAGGGCGACAAGCCCAAACCAAAAGTAAAGATAAAATACGATTACACGTATAACGACATCGTTAATTATCTTTATAGCTTCGACAATCATTCGCTTGTTTTGATAGCCCACTGCGAATCCTTTGACTTTAAAACTAATAAGTATGGGATACGCGTATTAGGCGATAACGGCAAGGCTTACGGATTATTCCAGTTTCATTACCAAACGTTTATGTATTTTGCCGGGAAATGCGGCATGCGTCATCCTCACTGGAAAAATCCATATCAAGAAATTTACATAGCAAATTGGATGATTAAACACGGCTACATAAAAAACTGGTCCTGTTACCGGATTCTCAAACACTACCATCGCTTATAGCCCCTTTTCGCCTGATTTTATCGGCAAAAAAGGGGCTTTTTTTATCCTGAATTCGGGATTATAATAAGCTTATATCTTTAAAAATGGCGAAAATAAAATACTTTCTGACAACTAAATATCTGGGCGACTACATTGACCTAAAGAAGGTTCAGGAAAATATCAAAAGCTATCATTATTTAAACCGCGACCACCCTTTGGTTCTTAAACTTCTGGAAGACCAATATGTGGTTTTGACGAAATTCGGCACGGCCAGTTTTTGGAACGTCAAGAAAAGGCTTGAGGGTCAGTTTGTAAACGAAATCGCTTCTTATGTCAGAAACTTCAGGGAGGGCTACCCTTTTTTCGATACCCTTAAAGTTTACATCGGCTACAAAAAAGAGGAGTCAATGAGTTTCGAGGAAGTCTTTTTGGAGGAGCTTGATATCGAAAAAATGAAAATTATATCCTATATTTCGGCGCAGTCGGTGGCGCTTGACAGGTACGAAGAAGAAATAAACCTGGTCTTGAAAGAAGCGAGGCAGGTCATCGACAATTTAAGGGTCAGCGGCAAAACGAAGTATTCGGAGAAGCTGATGCTGCAGCGGATAGGGCAGGTTTTGGCGGTCAAACAAAATACGATTGTCAACGTCGCTCTTTTCGACAAGCCTGACGAAACTTGGGAGCGGCCGGAACTGGAAAAACTTTATAACCGGCTTTTCAGCGAATACGAACTTCAGGACAGGTTTGATATTTTGAACAAAAAAATGGATTTCCTTTCGGAGAGCAATTCAACTTTGATCAATTTTATTTCCAC
>CAZODS010000071.1:0-2167 GCA_964578705.1 uncultured Candidatus Saccharibacteria bacterium | reverse complement strand
TTAAATAATAAAAAATTTGTAATTTGCCGCTACGCGGGATAACATTAACGTATTATGAAGCTTTCCGTAATAATCCCTTGTTATAACGAAGAAAAAACGATTGCCGAGGTTATTAATAAAGTTAAAGCCGTTTCCTTGCCGGCCGGATGGGAAAAGGAAATCGTAACAGTTGACGACGGCTCGACCGACAAGAGCAAAGAAATATTAAAAAAAATCGCCGCTTCGGATAATTCGGCAAGCTTCAAGGTTTTCCTTAAAGAAAAAAACCGCGGTAAAGGCGCCGCCTTAAAAGAAGGGTTTAAAAAAGCTACGGGCGATTATCTTATTATTCAAGATGCCGATTTAGAGTACGATCCCAACGATTATTCAAAACTGCTTGAGCCGATAATCGCCAAACGCGCCGAAATAGTTTTCGGTTCGCGAGTAAAGAGCGGCGCCAGATTCAAAGACAATCCCCTGTTTTTCGGCAGCCTGGTTTTAACCAGAATTTTTAATTTTTTATTCGGGGCGCGCATAAGCGATATTTCCACTTGCTATAAAGTTTTCCCAAAAAAACTGACGCCAACGCTCGTTAATTATCCGGCGCAGGATTTTTCCTATGACGCGGTCGAGCTGACTTATGGGCTGGTAAAATCGGGCCTTTCGCTCTCGGAGGTTAATATAAATTACACCCCGCGAAAAAAATCGGGCGGCAAAAAGCTGAAGTTTAAAGACGGCTTCAAGGTTTTGAGGAAAATGGTTTGGCTAAGGTTTTTCAGCGCCGAAAGGATGGCTTCGAGTCTTTCGTTTTTGGGATTGATTATAATTTTGGGAATTTATATTTATCTTTCCCTGAAAAACATATCCGCGCCCTTCATCCATGTCAGTGAAGATAATGACGGCGTTTACGGCCTTTCGGCGCTTAATTGGGTTAAATTCAATCCCCTGTCTTTGAAGTTCGGGATGTACGTTGAATGGCTTAATAATTTAAAAAGCGCCTTCGGCCATTTTTATACTGATCACCCGTCGCTATTTCTGCTCCCTACTTATTTTATTTATTTGATTTTCGGCGCCAGCGACATAACTACTAAAATTGGGCCAATGCTAATAACCGCTTTAAGCCTGATATTTTTATTTTTCGCCGTCAGGAGAATATCGCAGAGCGTTTTGGTGGCTATCTTAACGGGCCTGATTTTCGCCATTCTTCCGGGAGTGGTTTATTACGGGAAAGTCTTGGAACTGACGGTTTTTGTCGCTCCTCTTTCGCTTATAACTTTTTCTATTTTTATCTTTTATTATTTCGAAAAAAATACGCGGCGTCAGAAAATTTATTTTTGGCTTTTCTGGTTGTCCGTTGTTTACGGTTGTCTTTCCGTCTGGTTTTATTATTTTATGCCGGCGGCGCTTTGGCTTTTTATTCTACTGACCAAAGAAGGCAAAGCAACACCGAAAAGAAAATTATTGCTGATTTTTATGCCGATTTTGGTTTTGGCGCTTTTCGCGCTTGTTTTGGGCCAGTTTTATCTTCTAAATGGTTCGAGCGCCCTGACTGGGCTGAAGAGCCAATTCTTTTACCGCTCCAGCGGAATTCCTTTTGGCGGTTGGATAAACAGGATTTCATGGATAAGCAACTTGAATTTCGACTTCGTATTCCTGGTAGGCGCTTTTTTGGGGTTAATTTTCCTTTTTGCCCGGATTAAAAAAGATAATAATGTATTTTACTTGCCGGTTATTTTAGCGCCGCTTTTTGTCCTTCTGGTTTTTCGCGAGTGGAGCACTCATCCCTTCGGCGTTATTGACTTTCTTCCCGCCATCGCGATTTTAAACGCCTTGTTTTTGGCCAGCCTGATAAAGAGCCGCAATCTCAAAATCTTCGGCTACGTCGCGATGATTATCTTCATAGCGGCCGGACTTTATTTTTCCCAGCAGGAGCTAAATTTTTTCTATAATCAATTTTTAATTTTAGGACCGAAGGATATTCCTTTAATTGAGCAGCTTAAGCCTCAAATTGGGAATGACGATCTTTGCCTGGGTCAGAGCGAAAGCGGAGTAGCGCTCAATAGCAACATAGAGTGGTATCTTCACGAGCATATATTGCTGTCCCCTTCCTGCTTTTCCCAAAATCCCAAATTCGGAATAGTTTTTAGGCCAACCTCCCAATCCGACAATTTCGCCATAAACGAACTTA
>CAZODS010000070.1:0-2171 GCA_964578705.1 uncultured Candidatus Saccharibacteria bacterium | reverse complement strand
CTGGCGATAACGAATTTGCCGCCGATAGGGCTTACGGTCGGGTAATCAATCGGCTTATAAATAAAATGTCTGACGATTTTGGTTTTCTTTTCTTCGGCTTTCACATCTTCAAATAAATTATGGGCAGCGATTTTTCCCTGCTCAATGGCAACGCGGGCTACTCCAGGAATCGGTTTGCCGGTTTTAGAGTCGTAAAAACAGGCGCTGTCGCCGATAACGTAAGTCATGGGAAAAGGCATAAGATCCGGGGCGGCGGGCAGGCATTCAAGAGCGCTCGTAACTTCAAGCCGTCCCTTTTTGTCTTTCTTTAAAGGAATATTCCGGAGGAGCGAAGGCGCTTTCGTTCCGCCGGTCCAGATTAAGATATCAAAAGGAATCGTTTCACCGTCTAATTTTAGTTGGTTAGAGGAAACTTCTTTTATCGGTTTACCATTAATAATTTCCACGCCCAGACTAAGCAGCCGCTGTTTGGCGAGGTAAATTATTTTTGAGGGAAAGCCGGGAAGAACGGTCGGCGCCGCCTCGATGATTTTTACTTTTAAATTTATATTACGGAAGGAACCTTTAAGCTCCGCGCTTAGTTCGCGCAGCTCTCCGGCCAGCTCCACTCCCGAAGCGCCTCCGCCGCCGATAACGATTTTTATTTCCTCCTGCCCTTCTATTGCTAAATTCCAAATGGTATCACGGATTTGAATGGCGTCTCTGAAGGATTTTAACGCTATGGAGTATTTTTCCATATTAGGGATGTCGAAAAAGTTTGTTTCCGAGCCGAGGGAAAATATCAGATGATCGAACGGGATGATACCGTCGGTCGAGGCGATAGTTCTGTTTTGAAAATCTATTCCGGAAACTTTTCCTTCGACAAAAATAACCGGCAGATTTTTTAATATGTCTTCTATTTTATAATTAACGATGTCTTCAAGAGACAAAAGGGTGGCGGTTTCCTTGGATGTGGTCGCGACTTCGTAAAGCAGAGGATAAAAAGTCTGATAAGGTTTTTCGTTGATTAAAAAAATATTATATTTTACACGGAATCGGCTTTTTTTCATCATTTTGCCGAGCTTCAGCGCGGCCGAAAGACCGCCGAAGCCCGCCCCTAAAATAACGATGGATTTTTTACTTATCATATCTTCAATTATATAATAAGGGGATATGATTTCCTATCTTAAAAACAGCTCCAAGCTTAAGGGGATTGCTATTTTAAGGCTTGATTTCAATACCGAGGACGATTGGAGAATGAGGGCGTCTCTGCCGACGATTAAATTTCTTCTAAAAAAATGCGTTAAGGTTTTAATTTTAAGCCACAAAGGAAGGCCTAATGGATTCAGGCCGGATTTGAGTCTCGCGAAAGACGCCGTTAAACTTTCCCGGCTTTTGGGCAAGAAGGCGGGTTTTTTCGGCGATTTTAATTTTGCCAAAATAAAGAAAATAATTGATTTGGCGCCGCCGAAATCGGTTTTTATTCTGGAGAATCTGCGTTTTTTGTCCGGCGAAGAAAAAAATGATTTTCGGCTGGCGAAAAAGCTGGCATCTCTGGGAGATTTTTACATTAATGACGCTTTCGCCGTTTCTCACCGCGCCAACGCCTCGGTGGCGGCAATAACGAAATATCTGCCGAGTTACGCCGGATTGGAAATGGAGAAAGAAATAAAAATTTTATCCAAAATAATGAAGAGACCGAAAAAGCCGCTGGTAATGATATTTGGCGGCGCCAAAATATCCGATAAACTGGGGGCGGTAAAATACTTTAAAAACAAGGCGGATGTTTTTTTGCTGGGGGGCGCTTTAGCGAACACGCTATTGGAGCTTGAAAAAGTTGACGTCAAAAATTCCCTTGTCGAAAAAGACAGCGAAAAAGAAAACAAAGAGATTTTAACCTACAAAAATTTATTTTTGCCGGTTGATTCGGTTTGGGAGATGGGGAAAATTTTGGATATCGGCCCGAAAACGGTCGCGCTGTTTAAAAGTAAAATCAGCGGCGCCCAAAGCGTTATTTGGAATGGGCCGATGGGTTTGATTGAAAATAAAAAATTTGAAAAGGGGACTTTAGGAATCGCACGGGCAATAACTCAAAACAAAAAAATTTTTTCTGTTGTTGGCGGCGGCGAAACGGTGATGTTTTTAAAAAAGCATAAATTGGACAAAAAAATTTCTTTTATTTCAACCGGCGG
>CAZODS010000069.1:0-2208 GCA_964578705.1 uncultured Candidatus Saccharibacteria bacterium | reverse complement strand
GGCTTTAAAAATCGGCTTGTATTTCAGCCCGACTAATTTTTTTCCAGAAATCTTACCAATTGGTTCGATTTTAATATTTTCTTTTTGCGGAGGGGGATTGTAGGACCATAAATATTCCGTTTTTCCGTCGGGATATCGAACTAAAAATTTAGTATAAGTCAGCGCAGGATTGACGGCTACTGCCACGTTTGAAGGCAAAGTCCAGGGAGTCGTCGTCCAGACAAGCAAAAACTCTTTATAATTTTTCGAGAATTTTTTGTCTTTGGTTGATTGATTTTCCGCCGGAGGCGGATCCGCCTTTAGCGGACAAATTTCAAACTTAATGTATATCGAGGGGTCTTTAACCAGCTTATAAACTCCGGGCTGGCCCATTTCGTGGCTGGACAGCGATGTTTGGCAGCGCGGGCACCAGGGGACGACCTTGAAAGAACGGGTCAGAAGTTTTTTTTCGGAAATTTTCTTCAAAACCCACCAAAGGCTCTCCAGGTAAGAATTATGATAGGTGATATAAGGATCTTTCATATCCAGCCAGTAGCCGGCGCGCTGCGTTATTTTTTCCCACTCATCTTTGTATTTCCAAACCGACGCCTTGCACCTTTCATTAAATTCAGCGACACCGAATTTTTCGATATCCTGTTTGCCTTTAGAGCCGATTTCTTTTTCTATTTCGATTTCAACCGGCAATCCCTGGGTATCCCAGCCGGCTTTCCGGTGGACAAAAAATCCTCGCATAGTTTTGTAGCGTAAAATTATATCCTTGAAAAACCTGCCTTCCATGTGGCCGATGTGCGGCCGGCCGTTGGCGCTCGGCGGACCCTCGAAAAAACGGTAAGGTTTGGCGCCTTCCCTTTGCTTTAAAGATTTTTCGAAAATCCGGTTTTCTTTCCAGAATTCCAGGATTTTTTCCTCCATTTTAGGCAGATTAAATTCTTCTTTGCCGCTTAAAAACATATTTAAAATCATAGCAAAAACGGCCTTAAACTCAAAATTGGCGGCGAAGAGATAATATAAATAAAAATTTTATATTATCAACGAGCTCTGCCTGCCGGTAGCGGGGAATCAATCTTGCCGGCCGGTGGATGTGAGCGAAGCGAATAAAACGGAATTCGTCCGCAAAAAACGGCATTAAATGCCGTTTTTTGTTTTTAGATTGGTTAAAAATATTTAGAAATACATAAATCCCAGGTCGAGCAAAACCAAACCCAACACAATCGCGGCGAGCCCGCCCCAAAGAAGCATATTGCCCTTGTTGCACTTTCTATAAAGCGAAACGGCGGCGTTCGGGAAGATGAGAATGAAAGCTCCTTTCAGTAAAATCAGCCAGCCGATAATGGTGATAAGCAGTGTTAATCCGGAACTCCAGACGTTATTAAGCGCCACGAATACGGAGCCGATGACTATGCCGGTAAATCCCGCCATCCATAAAACGCCTTTGTTGCGGAGCATTTCTTCAATGGCTTCGTTCGCCATTTTTCTGTTGGCGACCAGCGATATGCCGGCTATCAGCAAAACAATTCCCAATACCTGGGCGAAAAAGATAGAGATGTCCATATGATTAATTTTTAATTATTTAGCGACCTTTTAATCATTATAACATATTAAAGCTGGTATAATTATATAAAGGTCGGCGGTAGCATTAAAAGTAAATTATATAAAAATGACGGCGGGAGAATTAAGGGAAAAAATTAAATCGGGTGAGCCGGTAGAGATTTTTGATGTTAGGGAAAAGGAGGAATTTGAGAAGGGAGAAAAAATAGCCGGAGCCAAAAATGTCCCAATGGGCCAAATGTTTGTCGACGCTATGGCCGGAAAATTGCCAAAAGACAAGAAAATCATTACCGTTTGCAAAACGGGCGGCAGGTGCGAAATTGTCGCAAGAGAGCTTGGCAAAAAGGGGTATAATATCGAACATCTCGAAGGAGGGATAGAAGAGTGGAAAAAATCGAGCTAATTATTCGCTGATTTAAGCGTTTAAATTTTAAATAAAATAATTATTTTATTCGGCTGATTTTTGTTGTTTGTGACGGGATGTAGAATCTAAGATTAAGGATGTCGGGCTTGGAGCGTGTTTAAAATTAAAAATTTTCCATTCAAGGACGATATTCAATTTTCGGATTTAATTTAATTTAGCGCGATTTGATTTGCTATGACATGTCATAGCAAGATGTAAAATTATTAATTTTTTAATAATAAATCTACTTGTTTGCT
>CAZODS010000068.1:0-2290 GCA_964578705.1 uncultured Candidatus Saccharibacteria bacterium | reverse complement strand
AAGCTATTTGCGGCGGCGGGCGTGGAATGACCGGTGGATTTCTTTAAGCTCTTTATTGGTCAGGTGAGTGTAAATTTGGGTGGTTGAGATGTTGGCGTGGCCCAAAAGTTCCTGAACGGAACGCAGGTCGGCGCCATTAATTAAGAGATCGGTGGCGAAAGCGTGGCGCAGCTGATGGGGATGGATTTTTTGGCCGATGCCGGCGATTTTTCCATAGCGGTCAATCAGTCTTTCGACGGCACGGGAAGTGATTCTCCCTAAAACTTTTGGATTTTTGGCTTTAGTCAAACTAATAAAAAGCGCCGGCTCGGTGTCGCCGCGCTTATCCAGATAATTTTTAATCGCCTGCTTGGCGCTGTCGGAAAAAAAGACGACGCGGATTTTTCCGCCTTTTCCTTTGACGCTGACTTCGCCCCGCTCAAAATCAAGATAGCGGTCAAGGGCGACCAGCTCCGAAAGCCGCAAGCCGGTGGAAAAAAATACTTCCAAAATCGCTTTGTCGCGCAGCGATCGCGGGTCAGAGCCTTTGGGCGCGGCAATCAGCCGCTCCAAGTCGGAATAATCCAAAACGCTTATTTGCCGGTCGCTTATTTTGGGCAGCTCGATTTTGTCGGCGGTTAAAGCCGTGATATCGTTTTTCGCCAAAAATTTAAGAAAATTGCGCAGGGCGATAAGGTAATAGCTTTGGGTTATTTTTTTAATTTCTTGGCGGTTCAGATAAAGCCGGAAATTGCGCACCAGATTTTCGGAAATTTCTCCCGGGTTTTTGATTTTTGAAAAATCAAGGAATTTTTTTAAATAACGTTCGTAATTTTCACGGGTTTTAACGGAACGGTTTTTTTCTATTTCCAGATAACTTAAATAATCGGTTAAATATTTTTCTATTGGATTCATTTATAATAATTTTATCACAATCTGTCGCAAAACGGTCGCAGATCAACGTTGACCAACGGCGGGGATGGCCGGTGAAAAAATAAAAAGCGCCCCATTTAAAGCTGGGGCGCTATATTTTTTCGGATATTCTGATAATAATCGCCGGCCAAAACAGAGTTTTTATTTCAATATTCTTGATTTCGCCATCGGTCGCCCTGTCTTTTTCTATCTTTGCTTCAACGGAAATCAATTTTTCGCCGTCTTTGCCCGCAATTAAAGCGGATACGTTCGCCGTTAAGCAGTTGCCTTTTCCGTTTTTACAGCTTTCAAGCGAAGCGACTTTCATTGTCGCCCGGTAATTTTTGGAATTCATCGTGAAAGCCATCGAAAACGCGTCGCCGGCTTTCAGATTGCCTTTTAAAAAGTCGGCAAGGGCAAAAATATCTTTCGTCACGCTTTCTTTAAGTTCGGTTTTTTCCTTGAAGTTGGTCGTTCCGGAATAAGTTTCGCCGTTTCGCGATATAAAAAACAAAATCTTTTTAGGATTGGCGATTTTAAATTCTCTTTGGGTTTGGCAGGAAGGACTTTCTTCAATGGTGAAAGTTTTAGAGTCTTCAAAAATCGATTTTCCGAAAAGCGCGACAACCAGATTGCTGAAAAATCCAATACCCTGATATTCCAAAGTGTAAGCCGTTTTTTGGGGAAGCTCGCAGGTTTTTGTCTCTGGGGTACCGGCGAAAATTGAAGCTGGACTTATTAGGGCGATAGCCAAAGCGGCAATTAATAAAAATCTTTTCAATCAAACCACCTTCTTTTTGGTTTAAATAACTATCGATAGCTTACAATAATAAATAAGGCTTGACAAGTCCTTTTTATCTGATATACTACAAGCAGTTCTTAATAAAAATAAAAAAGGAGAAAAATATGAGTAAACCTTTCCTCGACGAAGACGATGATCCATTTAGCCAAACCATAAGAGAGCTTGACGGAATCCTTGAAGCCACCGAAGCAGAACCGTCTACGAAAAACCGCTATACTTTAGGGACGGTCCTGATAGTAATGGCGCTTGGTTTCGTGATGGGCGTTCTGTTTGCTGCGGCTATATTGTGATTAAACAACATCAATTTAACCGATTAGTCTTAACTAATCGGTTTTTTATTAGTCTTTAGGCTTTAAAGGCGGCTTTTTTTCCTATCGCCAAAATTTTTCAACCCGCCTATTTCTTTGAAATTTAGGCGGGGGCTTTTTATTGAAAAAATCATACGATTCGATAAGATGAAGACATGAGAAGGGGGCCGGAATTTAGGGTGGTTGGCGGAGCGCCAGAGGATAAAAAAGATAACATAAGAAAAAAATTAGGCGACGTTTTTTCTAATAATAGCGAATCTTTATCTCGCGAAACCCTGGAATTGCTTAA
>CAZODS010000067.1:0-2296 GCA_964578705.1 uncultured Candidatus Saccharibacteria bacterium | reverse complement strand
TTTATTATTTTTTATGAATTCGTAAGCCTGATTAAGCACTCTTTGGCTGTCTTTGTATTTTCCCAAAATTTTCATCGCGTCACGGTAAAGAAACCAGCCGAAACCGGAATGTTCGAAAGAAATATTAATCTGCCTCTGGTTTGTTTTGGCCAGATAAAAAATAACTATTTTAAAGACGGCTTCGTTTGGCTGCGGCGGCAGACCGGCGCGCGCGGGCCCTCCTTTCTTTCTGAAATAAAATTTTTCATAAGCCTTAAAACCGGGAATTATTTTTAAGTCCGACTGTTTGAGGCCGGTTTCTTCCCGTGTTTCCCTTAGCGCCGCCTGAAGCGATTTTTCCTCGGCCTCAATATGGCCTTTGGGAAAATTCCAATAAGCGCCACGGTGGTATAAAATCAAAAACTTTATCCCTTCTTGAGTTGGCCGATAAACAATAAAACCAGCCGTTATTTCTTTTTTTGCCATTTATTTTATTAATTTTAACATTTTATCCAGCGGCCACGCATTTATAATGTCGCTTTTTTCGGCCCAGCCGCGGCGGGCTTGGGCAACGCCGTATTCCAAGACATTGAATTGCGCCGGCGCGTGCGAATCGGAGTCAATAGAAAATTTAACGCCCAGCGCGACGCCCTTTTTAATATATTCGTCTTTCAAATCCAGCCGGTCGGGGTAAGCGTCTATTTCCATAATCGTTTTGGTTTTAACCGCTTCGCGCAAAAGCCCATCCATATCCACGTCGTAAGGGTCGCGTTTTTTAATAATCCTGCCGGTCGGATGGAAAATAATGTCAACGTTTGGATTTCGCATCGCCCTTTTTATTCTTTCCGTCTGTTCTTCGCGGCTTAAATTAAAATAAGAATGGACGGAAACGCCGACAACGTCGAGTTTGGACAGCGTTTTATCCGATAAATCAAGCGAGCCGTCCTTTAAGACGTCGCATTCCGTTCCTTTCAAAATTTTTATCCGGCCGCCAAATTTTCTCTGAATTTTGTCTATTTCAAGCCACTGTTTTTGGATTGTTTTATCGTCCAGACCATGGGTCATCGCCAATCGGTGAGTATGGTCGGTGATGGCGATGTATTTCAATCCGTGTTTTATCGCGGCGTTAGCCATTTCTTCAATCGAACTTTCGCCGTCGCTCCAGTCAGTCTGAACCTGAAGGTCGCCCAAAATATCGCCGTAGCCAACCAGCTTCGGCAGCTTATGAGCCTTAGCCGCCTCAATTTCGCCGGTATTTTCCCTCATCTCCGGCTCAATATAATCAAGCCCCAGCGCTTTATAAATTTCCTCTTCGGTTTTTCCGGCAACTCTTTTTTCTCCGCGCCAAAGCCCGTATTCGTTTAGTTTAAAGCCTTTTTTAATAGAAATTTCTCTTAAGGCGATATTATGGTCTTTCGAGCCGGTAAAATAAGCGAGCGCCGAGCCGTAGGATTTTTCGGGAACAACGCGCAAATCGACATCCAAGCCGTTATCCAGCTTAACCGACGATTTTGTTTCCCCTTTCGCGTGAACCTGGCTGACTTCGGGCATTTTAACAAAATATTCCATGACGGGTTTTGATTTTCTGGAAATTATCAGGATATCGACATCACCGATAGTTTCTTTCATCCGCCGAGTTGAGCCGGCGACTTCCAGCCTCTCGACTTCTTTTAATTTATTGAGACGTGAAATAATCGCCCTTATTTCGGGCATAATAAAACCCAAGACAAACCTTCCGGTGTTTTTTTTGGAAAATTCTATGCCTTTTAAAATATTTTCTTCGCTTTTTTCGCCAAAATTTTCCAGACGGCTGATTTTTCCGGATTTGGCGGCCGCTTCCAAATCTTTAAGGTTTTTGACGCCCAATTTTTTATAAAGCTTAAAAAGCGATTTCGGACCTAGCCCTTCGATCGCTCCCAGTTCGCCCAGATTTATCGGATATTTTTTCTTCAGCTCTTCGTAATATTTAATTTTCCCCGTTTTTATCAGCTCCTCAATTTTCTCCGCCATTGAAACACCAACGCCCGGAATATTTTCGAGCGCCTCTATTCCTCCTTTTTGATGCGTCAGCTCAACCTCTTCCTCAAGGCCGTCGATAACATTCGCCGCCTTTTCGTAAGCCTGCGGCTTAAAGGGGACGTCCTCCATCAAGAGGTAAAAAGCGATTTCCCTGAAGATTTTGGCTATGAGTTGATTCAAAACTTTCAAAATAAATTTATTATCCCGCGAGCGGCGGCTTGTGGTCCCTTATCTCCGTTGTCGCCGAAGTTTCGCGCGGAATGACTAATTTAGGAAAAGTGACGACGGCAAAAGCGGC
>CAZODS010000066.1:0-2325 GCA_964578705.1 uncultured Candidatus Saccharibacteria bacterium | reverse complement strand
GCCAAGTTTAAAACAAGCGCTCTCTCGACTAAAGGTTTTTGAAATAATTGCCTAAGATATTTTATATAATTTAATGTCATTATTAATTTTCTAACGGGATTCATTAAAATAGTATAATATCACAAAAACCAAAGAACCGAACAGGAAGGAGACGATAAAATCCGAAACAAAAGAACCGGGATAATCGATTAAAAAATTCCAGCCGGCCAAAAGATAAAAAGCCAAAAAAGTAATAAAGAAATCTATAAAAAAACTCAGCCCTTTTCTAAAAGGAAGCCGGAATTTAAGCCAAAAAGCGAATACCGGCAATAACATTAAAACTAAAAGAGTCAAATCAATTCGCGGTTGCCACGCCAAAAACACCAGGCCAAAAAATAAAACTATTAGAAACTCCGTAAATTCAAGAAAGAAAGCCGAAGCTACAAAAACAGCCAGAATCAAGCTGAAATTCTGACCGAAA
Source organism: uncultured Candidatus Saccharibacteria bacterium (assembly GCA_964578705.1). Classification (GTDB taxonomy): domain Bacteria; phylum Patescibacteriota; class Minisyncoccia; order UBA6257; family 2-01-FULL-56-20; genus JAMDBA01. Next base: position 1,865 of record CAZODS010000066.1, on the reverse strand, counting down.
AACAGCCGCAGATAAGGCGAGACCAGAACGGCGATTAAAATCGCCATAATTAAAAAAAGCACCCTATTGCCGCGGATAGTCATTGGCTATGGAAACGATTCTCAAGTCTTCCGTGTTGTAATCAATTTTCAATGTCGCCTCCTTAAAAATTCCGTTTGAAGAATAACCGACGTTGCCGACGCTGGCTATCGGCAGTCCGTAAGGAAAACGCTTGTCGGCGTTATAAACCAAATCGCCGCTCGCAATTTGGGCGTCCTTATTAATAAGCGTGATTTTCGGATAATTTCCGCCGACAAGCAGCGCCGAAACGCCGGACTGGCCGACGTATACCGAAGACTGCCACGAACTGTCGAAAATAGTCTCGGCGGAGCTCATGCCGCCAAAAATTCCGTCTATCTTCCCTATTAGTAAACCGTTATAAATTACCGGCGCGCCCATAATTACGCCTTCGTTTTTACCGGCATTCAAAATTATTTCGTTTTTAAAATTAAACGGATAAGCGGAAAACACCGAAGCCGGCAGATAATTTCGCTGATTGGAAGCCAAAAAATTCTTAAAATTTTCCAGCTGGATGATTTCCGATTTCAAACTGTCGTTTTCAGCCCGAAGCGAAGACAAGCTTTCGTTTGTCGGCGGGTTAAATAACCTATATTTGAAATTCAGCCACCAGGGCTGATAAGTTAAAAAGGCAAACAGCGCGAACAATATCCCAAAAATTATCCAGATTTGAGAAGAAAAATTAGGCCGCCTCCTCATTATTTTTAGAGATTAATCGTTTTTGATTTTAGAGGATTATCCAAAATTTTTTTATAATAATCAAAATCTTCAATTACCCTTCCCAGCCCCCTCACAACGCAGGTTAGCGGATCGGAAACCACTTTTACCCTGATTCCCGTCTCTTTTTCGATAAGTTTGTCGATGCCCCGCAAAAGAGCTCCTCCGCCGCAAATAAAAATGCCCCGGCTGACCATATCGCCAACCAGCTCCGGCGGAGCGCTTTCAATCACTTCTTTGATGGAATCAACTATAGATTTAAGTGATTTATTAAGCGCGACGCGCAAATGAGTGTCTTTGATAACGGCTTCTTTCGGCAGACCGGTCGCCATATCCCGGCCGGCAATCCTGAGTTCGAAACGCTCATCGGTCGGCAAGGCGGAGCCGGCGACAATCTTTGCCATCTCGGCGGTCGGCTCGCCGATAGCCATATGAAATTCGTCACGCACGAACCTGATTATCTCTTCATTAAACCGATCGCCGGCTATTTTTAAAGTTTTCGAAACCACGACGCCATTCAAAGAAATTACGGCTATGTCGGTTGTGCCGCCACCGATATCGACTATCAGACTGGCTGTCGGCAGATGAATCGGCAAATCCGCTCCCAGCGCGGCCGCTACCGGCGATTCGATTAAAAAAACTTTGGCGCAACCGGCATTTAAGGCGGCGTCTTCAACGGACTTTCTTTCAACTTCAGTCAGATTGTCGGGAATAGCCAAAACGCCGCGGCGATAGCTGAATATGGAATCGCTGCTGGCTTTTTTAAGATATTGGCGCAAAATTTCTTCCGTCATTTCAAAATCGGAAATAACTCCTCCGACGAGAGGTCTAATAACGCTGATATGGGCCGGTGTCCGGTTGGTCATTTTTTTCGCCTCTTCTCCGGTGGCCAGAATCTGGCTGGTTTTGTTATTGATAGCCACGACCGTCGGTTCATTAATAAGCAAACCGTGATTTTTTAGGTATATCAGAGAATTTGCCGTTCCCAAGTCTATCCCTACGTCTTTAAATAAATGGTCAAAGATTTTCATCCCGTTAGAAAATCAAAACAAGCGCTCTCTCGACTAAAGGTTTTTGAAATAATTGCCTAA
>CAZODS010000065.1:0-2476 GCA_964578705.1 uncultured Candidatus Saccharibacteria bacterium | reverse complement strand
CTCCAGAATTATAGCTATCAAATCCAAATTTCTTGTTCTGAAAATCAGGTCCGACACTCGCCAAAAATTCGTAATTCGGCGAGAACGTCCTCAATCCATACTCCACTCCAACGGGCGTCAAAGATGTTTCCGGAAGAACGAACCATTTCGGCAAATTGATTTCTTCGCCCGTCGCGATAAAACGGCCGACGTTGTAAAAATCTATCGCCGAACCCAGCGCCTGCCAAACAGCGCCAATCCAGAGCGCCTGCCAAAATTGGTTTTCTTTTTTCAGGACTTTTTGGTAGCTGTCGCCGCCGATGGAGTTCATAAAAACCTCATAATCAGTAGAATATAAAGTCCCGACGGAGTCCGCTATTAAGCTATTTGGGTCATAACCGGCATTTACTTCCGACTGAAAACCATTTTGGTCGTTCAGCGGATTGGAGACGCCGATCATATAGACCGCCAAGCTTAAGTCGTTGACTATCCTTAAGACACTGTCATTGAAGTAAAGTTTGGAGCCAGCGTCTTTCAAAACAGCCAAACGGGCGATTTCGAATTGGGTATTCAATCCGGAGATGGCGTCTATGCTATCGCCGTAGTTGATGAGGTTAGAATAAAGACCGCCGGGCAATTGGTCTTCTGATTCACTTTCACTAGAACCCCAATTGGAAGCGGGTGGCCAACCGCCGCTAAAGAAGAATGGCACTACCCAAGTTGTTCCTCCTCCCATTTCGTAATACGTTTCCGCGTGGCCCCAATACTCATGACTGTAAACAGAAGCCATAATCGCGAAAGCCGTGTCAACTAAAGTTTCGGCCGTCCGTCCATAAGCATTGTCAAAACCAATTTTCTCCAACCCCAATCTTAAACCGCGGCTCGGCAATTCATAGGCAGAAACCATATTCGTCGGGCTCGCCCACCAATACGGATAACCAACCGTGTAGTCAAACTCAAAAGACTGCGGCTCGCTTTTACTTTCCCCGGCAAAACCAGGCTTTATTTGCGCGAAAATCGCGATTAAAGCCATTATTGCAATCAACATAGTTTTCTTCATATCATTTTCCTCCTTTTTTGATTTTAAAGAACTATTACCTATATAATACCAAATTAAAATAAAAAGTCAAGCCCGACTTTTTAGATCCGGCTGGAAACGCCAAAATACGGATTTAACTTATGTTTTATAGATGATATACCCTTACGGCAAGCGCGAATCTAAAGCGGACCGGCGCGGGCAGCATCAGGCGGAATTAGAATCGAAAAACAAAAAAGCCCCGATTTCTCGGGGCGAACTATTTTATTTTTCCGGATTTTCGGAATTGAAATCAAATTTAAGATAAGGGACTATCAGCCAGCATAAAGCGGTAAAAGCGGCGCTGATTATTATCAGCCAGCGAAATCCGACCGTATCATAAATTTTTCCTCCCAGGATTTGAGAAAGCATCCCGCCGATATTTGACGCCGCGGTCAAGCAAGCAAAAACCGTGGCGACAATTTTCTTCGGAGAAGATTTTGCCGCCAAATCAAGCGCGGCTAAAAGAGCTACTGTTCCGGCTGCTCCGAACACCAAATTCAAAGCAATAGCGCTCATTTTGCCAACCAAGCCAAAATAAGCAAGCGATCCGGCCACTCCAAAACCGATGGTGATGTTTATCAAAGTCTTCAAAGGAATTTTCTTGCAAAATTTCCAGAATATTATCGCTCCAATAATACTGCCTACGCTGGATATCGACGTCAGATCGCCGACAAATATTTTAGAAAACTTCAAAACATTCGTCTGATAATAGAATAAAGGTCCTGGCGTGGAATTTCCTCCAAAAGAAGGGCTGAACATCCAAAAAAATAGAAATGCGGCGACCAGCCATAAATTCTTGTCTTTTAGCGCCGCCTTGGTGGTCTTAAGAGTTGATTTAAAGTTTTCCAAATCAACCTTCTGTTTTTCGTCCCGGACAAAGAAAATAGACACAACCAGCACTGTTAGTGGAATTGAAACGGAAATCCCAAAAATAAATTTATAATCGAAATAAGACGCGAGATAACCTCCGCCCACTCCGATTACGACGCTGGCTAGGCCCAACATTCCCCATTTAACCGCCTGAAAGCGCCCCGTCATGCCTATTTCCTGTCCCTTGCCAACCATCAAAGCGTCATAGACGACGTCGTTGAATGCCCATCCCAAAGAAGCAATCATTAAAGGCAACAGTAACAGCCAGTAAGAAATTGTCGGAATTATTACTACCGCCAACAATCCTCCGGCGGCAATAATACTAGTCAAAATCATATAAGCTTTGCGCCGTGAACCGAAAATTGGAACGAAATCTGCCAATAAGCCATAAAAAGGCTTGACGATCCAAGCGAAATACATCAAAAAACCAAATGCCGCGGCTGCGGTAGTGGTCAACCTAAGATTGTCCTTTAAAAGATAACTTAAAGACTCGCTGAAAATTCCCGGGTTGCCGCCCATGCCTTGCGCGAAATAAACCAAGGCAAACAA
>CAZODS010000064.1:0-2507 GCA_964578705.1 uncultured Candidatus Saccharibacteria bacterium | reverse complement strand
TTATCAGTAATTATTCCGGCTTATAACGAAAGCGAAAGACTGCCGCCGACGCTTCTGGATATAAACGAGAAGCTTAAAAACGCGGATTATGATTACGAAATCTTGGTCGTCAACGACGGTTCTAAAGACGACACTTCGGAGGTTGTTAAAAAAATGGAAAGCCGGATAAAAAATCTTAAGCTTATTGATAATATGGAAAATAAGGGAAAGGGCGGCGTTGTCAGGCAAGGGATGCTGGCCGCCAACGGGAAGATCCGTCTTTTTACCGATGCCGACAATTCTACTTCGATAGACCATTTTAAGAGAATGATCGAGTTTTTCGATAAGGGTTTCGATGTGGTTATCGGTTCCAGGGCGGTTAAGGGCAGCCATCTTGAACCGCCTCAGCCTTTCGGCCGTCGTATTTTAGGGAAACTGGGAAATATTTTTATCCAGGTTATGGTTTTGCCGGGAATTTGGGACACGCAATGCGGCTTTAAGGCGTTTTCGGCCGTGGCCGCGGAAAAGATATTCGGTCTTTCAAAAATATCTGGCTGGGGCTTTGACGTGGAGGTCTTGGCTTTGGCTCATCATTTCGGTTATAAAATAAAGGAAATTCCTGTCCGCTGGGTAAACGACACCCGTTCTCGCGTTAAAGGATCAGCTTATTTGCAAGTTTTGGTTGAAACTATTAAAATTCGATGGTGGCTTTGGTCGGGAAAGTATAATAGAAAATAAAAATTTATGGATAAATATTATTTAACAAGAAACCGTTTGGATGAGCTAAAGCAGGAGCTGGAAGATTTAAAAACAAACAAAAGAATCGAGGTGGCGGGAAAAATAAAACGCGCCAAGGAATTTGGCGACTTATCTGAAAACGCCGAGTATTCCGAAGCTAAAGACGAGCAAATGAAGCTGGAGATGAGGGTAGCCGAGCTGGAGGATGTTATAAAAAAGGCGGCTATCATCAGGAAGGGAGGCAGCACCAAAAGCGTCCAAGTCGGTTCTACCGTGACGGTCAAAAAGAACGGCCAGATTTTAAAATACACGATTGTCGGCTCGAGCGAGACTAAGCCCGAAGAAGGAAAAATTTCCAACGAGTCTCCGCTGGGCAAAGCTTTTATCGGCGCTCAGGTTGGCGATATTAAAGAAATTATAACTCCGCAAGGTAAAATCGCGTACCGGGTGATGAAAATAGAGTAATATGGCCAGCAGCCTGCAAAACGACCGACTCAAAGAACTTGAAGAAATAAAATCCGCCGGCATCAATCCCTACCCCGATAAAGCGGAGCGGGATTTGACCGCGGCCGAAGCGAGGCGCGATTTCAAAAAACTGGAAAAAAGCAAAAAAAAGTTTTGGCTGGCCGGCAGAATAATGAGTTTTCGCAACCAGGGCAATTTGATATTTGCCGATTTAAAAGACGAAAGCGGGAAAATGCAGCTGGTTTTAAAAAAAGATTCCTTAAAAAATTTCTCTTTTATCAAAAAAACAATCGGCCGGGGCGATTTCGTTTCGGCTAAGGGAAAGTTTTTCAAAACCAAGAAAGGGGAAATCAGCCTCGATATTTCGGATTTGAAAATTTTAGCAAAAAGCTTGGAGCCTTTGCCTTCAGAGTGGTACGGGGTTTCTGACATCGAGGAACGTTTCAGAAAGCGCTATTTGGATTTATTATTTAACGAACCGGCTAAAGAAAGGTTAGCCGCGCGCGCGCTGATTATCCGCGAGATTCGCGAAAAACTTTGGTCGGCCGGATTTTTGGAGGTAGAAACTCCCGTTCTTCAGCCTATTCCCGGCGGCGCTTTGGCGCGGCCTTTTGAAACCCATCACAACGCCTTAAATCAGGATTTTTATTTAAGAATCGCGCCGGAGCTTTATTTAAAAAGGCTTTTGGTCGGCGGTTTGGAAAAAGTTTTTGAAATCGGCAAAGTTTTCAGGAATGAAGGGATAGACCGCGAACACAACCCCGAATTTACTATTTTGGAACTTTACTGGGCTTACCAGGATTACGCGGGATTAATGAAATTCACCGAAAAACTTTTAAAACCTTATTTTCCCGGCAAATGGAACAAAATAACTTTCGCCGAAAGCTTAAAAAAATATACCGGCGCGGAATTTAATAAAATTAATCCGGAAGAAGCGGATGATCTGTTTAAAAAAGAAGTCCGGCCGAAGCTCATTAAGCCGACCTGGGTTTTTGAATATCCGAAGGCCATATCGCCTTTAGCCAAATCTTATCTCGATAAGCCGCAGTGGACAGAAAGATTCCAGCTGATAGTCAAGGGAATGGAGATAGTCAACGCTTTTTCCGAACTTAATGACCCGCTGGAGCAGGAAGAAAGGATGAAAGAGCAAGAGGAAAAATACCGCGCCGGAAACAAAGAGGCTTCGCGGCTGGATGAAGATTTTATTGAGGCGTTGAAATACGGAATGCCTCCGGCGGCGGGCCTGGGAATAGGCATTGACCGTCTGGTGGCTTTAGCAACCGGTTCCGATTCGGTTAAGGAAATAATTATTTTCCCGACTCTTA
>CAZODS010000063.1:0-2632 GCA_964578705.1 uncultured Candidatus Saccharibacteria bacterium | reverse complement strand
TTAAAGCTTTGGATGGATTGATTTCCGTAGAAGAGATTCTTCGCGAAACGGAATAAATGTAAGGTTTAAGATTTAGGAATTATGATTTAAGATAATAAAATCAGAGTCATTTATAAATCATAAATCTTAATTCATGAATCAAATTTTAATTAGATATAATAAAATAAATATGGTATTATAAAAAAATGGAAGAAATAAATTATAAAGAAAAATTAAACGATCTCTTGACGGCTACGGCCAGACAAAACGCTTCCGACCTCCATTTAATTGTCGGCCGGCGGCCGACGTTAAGGGTTGACGGGATATTGGTTTCGCTCGAGCAGGAACCGATTTTAACCGCGGATATAGCCGAGGGAATTATTTACGAGCTTTTGACTCCGGAACAAAAAACAAAATTATCCCAGGACAAGCAGATAGACTTCGCTTACAGTTTCGAAGAAAAAGCCCGCTTCCGCATAAACGTTTATTATCAGCGCGGTTATCTGGCGGCTGCTTTACGCCTGATTCCGACGCAGATTAAAACTGTTGAGGAACTGGGACTCCCTCCTATCCTCCATGATTTCGCCAAGCTTTCCCAGGGATTCGTTTTGGTCGTCGGTCCGGCGGGTCACGGAAAATCGACTACTTTGGCGGCGATTATCGACGAAGTGAATCATAACCGCACCGACCACATTATAACCATCGAAGATCCGATAGAATATCTTTTCGTCCAGGACCGCTCTTTGATTTCACAAAGGGAGGTTGGCAACGATGTTCCGACTTTTGAAGACGGATTAAGGACGGTTTTAAGGCAAGACCCGGACGTCGTGATGATAGGCGAAATGCGGGACAGTAATTCAATCGGCACGGCGATGACCGCCGCCGAAACCGGCCATCTGGTTTTTTCGACTCTGCATACCAATTCTGCTTCCCAAACCATTGACCGGATCATCGACTCTTTTCCGCCCGAACAGCAAAGCCAGGTGATTTCCCAGCTGGCTTCGACATTGGTGGCGATTGTTTCGGAAAGGCTTTTGCCGAAGCTCAACGGCGGCCGAATTCCGGCAACCGAAATTATGATAGTCAATTCGGCTATCCGCAATTTGATTCGCGAGAAAAAAATATACCAGATTGATTTGGTCATCGAGACTTCGATGCAGGAAGGAATGATTTCGCTAAACCATTCCTTGGCGAATCTGGTGGCGAAAAACGAAGTTTCGCTTGAAGACGCCGAATTGTATTCTCTTAATCCTTCGGAGCTTAGGATTCTTTTGGAGAAAATGTAATTTTGCTCCGAACGGTTAATTTTTAAATCAAAAAATGAAGTTTAAATATCAAGCGCGGACAAAAGGCGGCGAGCTGCAAGCGGGCAATGTTGAGGCGACGGATAAAGCCGCCGCGGCCGCTATTCTGTCGGGCCACGACCTGTTTATTTTAAGCCTTGAATCTTCGGAAAAAGTCGGGTTTGCCGAAAAATTGTTTTCTTTCGTCGGCGGCGTCAAACGAAAAGATTTGGTTATCTTTTCTCGGCAGCTGGCGACGGTTTTGCAGGCGCAGCTTTCTCTTGCCGATTCGCTGAAGACTTTAAAAAATCAAACCGAAAATCAGGCGCTCAAAGAAATTGTCGGCGAAATTTCCGACGACGTCAGTTCGGGTCTTTCGTTTTCTCAGGCTCTCGAAAAACACCAGGATGTATTTTCCGATTTTTTCATCAGTATGGTGCGGTCGGCGGAGGTCACCGGCTCCCTGGATACGGCCGTCAGTTTTTTGGCGGATTATCTGGAGAAAGAAGACGATATCGTCAGCCGGGTGCGGTCGGCGATGACTTATCCTCTTATAGTAGTCAGTTTGTTTATCATTGTGGCGGCGATTATGGTCGTCAATGTTTTTCCCCAGCTGGCGCCGGTTTTTGCCAATGCTAATGTCCAGTTGCCGGTTTACACGCAGGTTTTAATCGGCAGCGGAAATTTCGTCAGCCGTTGGTGGCCGGCTATCCTTATCGTTTTAATTATCGCTGTTTTGATGGCTTTGGAATATTTCCGTTCCGCCGAAGGCAAGGCGGTTTGGGATGACGTCAAGACCCGTCTACCGATTTTAAAAAAGATTTATTTGCCGTTAACAATGTCGCGGTTCACCAATTCCGTTTCGGTTCTGATCAAAGGCGGCGTGCCTTTGGCTCAGGCGCTTGAGATAACTTCCGACAGCGTCGATAACGCTTTCTACCGGGAAATTTTGCACAATATCGCCGATTCGGTCCGCCAAGGCTCGCTTCTTTCCGAAGCCTTCCAGGCGTCGCCGTATTTTCCGCCGCTCGTGGCGCAAATGTCCGCGGTTGGAGAGGCGACGGGCCAGCTGGAGCAGATTTTCACCCGCCTTTCCAATTTTTATTCCCGGGAAACCGACAAGGTCGTGGATAATCTGGTTGACTTGATTCAGCCGCTTTTAATGATTGTAATCGGTTTGATGGTTGGACTGCTTTTTGCCGCGGTTTTGATTCCGCTGTACAGTTTAACCGCTTCTTTTTGATTTGTTATAATAAATTTATGAATAATAAATCAAAAAAATTGCTTCTTGAATCCCGAAAAGCTTTCACTTTAATTGAAATGCTTATTGTCGTGGCGATTATCGGCATTTTGGCTTCGGCGATTATGGT
>CAZODS010000062.1:0-2699 GCA_964578705.1 uncultured Candidatus Saccharibacteria bacterium | reverse complement strand
TCAATCGGGCTTTTCTGGGCGGCTTGGCGGGCCGGCATTATTCCGAATATAAAACCGATGATACTTGAAACTCCGACTCCTAAAATGGCGCCAAAATAAGGAAACGCGAAAACGAAGCCGACGTCGTAAAACTTATTGGCGATAAATGTTGTCAAGAAGCTTAAAGATGTTCCGGCTAAAATCCCGATAATTCCTCCGCTGACGGTCAGGATAACCGCTTCGATTAAAAATTGAATCAAAACGTCACCATTGGTCGCTCCAAGCGCTTTTCGCAGCCCTATTTCCCGCGTTCTTTCGGTAACGGAAACAAGCATTATATTCATAATCCCGATGCCGCCGACAAGGAGCGAAATAGCGGCAACCAGCGACAAGAATATCGTAAAAGCGTCGGTAATAGTGCTAAGTGTGCTGACTAAATCCTGCTGGGTATCGACGTGAAAGTCATCCTTAGATGGGTCGGTGATGCCATGGTTGTTCCGTAAAAGAAAATCTATATCTTTAACCATTCCGGGTATGGTGTTAACCGAAGACGCTTGAACGACGATTCTCTGGAAATATCTGATTCCCAAAATGTATTGCTGGGCGGCCGAATAGGGAACGATGACGGCGTCGTCGAAATTAATAAAAGAAGCCTGGTTTTGGTTGCTCAACAATCCGATAACGCGGAAGTTTTTGTTTTTTATTTTGATTTCCTGGCCGATAGGAGAAGAGGGCCCGAAAAGGCTGGTAGAAACTTTTTGGCCGATAACCGCAACTTCTGATTTTTGGGTAACATCGCTGTCGGAGAAAAATTGCCCCTCGCTAAGATTCAAACTGAATAGATTTAATACCCCTTCGGTTGTTCCAACGAGGCTGGCGTTATAGAAATACGATTGATAAGTGACGGAGACGGAATTAAAAACAACAGGGACGACACCTACGGCATCCGGGATGTTGGATTTTTTCTGTAAATCCAGATAATCGTTTTCTTTTAAAGAGTCGGATATCAGGCTACTGGCGGCGTTGGTAAGGCTGGTTGGCTGACCGCCCGGGAAAACGAAGACGTTGGTTGGGCTTAGGGAATTAAGCTGTCCGACTATAAGATTCTGGGCGCTTTGTCCAAGCGACATTACCAAAGTAATTGAGGTGATGCCGATTATTATTCCCAAAATAGTCAGAGCCGAGCGGGATTTGTGAGTCATTAATCCGGAAACGGCCAGCGATATTGTGTCGCGTATTTTCATTTTATTTTATAAATCCGTCTTGGGCGATAAACCGGCGATGGACGACTTTTTCGTCTTTTTCGATTAAGCCGTCTTTGATATGGATTATTCTTTGCGCCGATTCGGCGACGTACATTTCATGGGTTACTAAAATTATGGTATTTCCTTTTTCGTGTAAATCCTGGATTGATTTAAGAATAACTTCTCCGGATTTTGAGTCCAGGCTGCCGGTTGGCTCATCGGCGAAAATAACCTTTGGCGAATTTGCCAGCGCCCGGGCGATGGCAACTCGTTGTTTTTGACCGCCGGAAAGTTTGACGGCCGGAAAGTTTTCGCGGTCGCTTAAGCCGACCATATCGATTAATTTTTTCGAAACAGCCGTTCTTTCGGCCTTTGGCATCCCGGAATAAATCAAAGGCATTTCCACGTTTTCTAAAACTGTCAGATGAGGCAAGAGGTTGAGGGCCTGAAAAACAAATCCGATTTCTTTATTTCGGATATAAGCCAGCTCGTCATCGGAGTATTTGCTTATTTCTTTTCCTTCGAAAAAATATTTGCCACCGGTTGGCCGGTCGAGGGCTCCGAGAATCTGAAGGAGAGTCGATTTTCCCGCCCCGGAAGGGCCGATTATGGCTACGAACTCGCCTTTCTCGATAGTCAGGCTTATTCCTCTGACGGCTTGGGCCTCGGAACCTTCTTCATTGTAAATTTTTGTTATGTTTTCAGTTTTAATCAGAGGCATTTTTAATTATTCCGGATTTTTAAAGTTATATTTTAATAGGCTGAAATTTTGTCTCCAAGCTTTAATCCGGAAATTATTTCGGTCTGCCCGTCGGAACCTACCAATCCCGCGATAATCGGCGTTTTTTGAGTCGCGCCTTTATTTTGATCCACTATCAACTGGACGAACTTTTGTCCGTTTTCATCAATAATGTCCCTGCTCGGGATGAATAAAACATTATCCTTTTTTTCGATTTGGATGTCGATATTCGCGGTCAGGCCGGGCAAAATACGGGAATCATTTTTGGTAAACTGAAGGGTCGTTTTGTAAGTTGCGACTCCCTCCTGTTCCGTCGCCGACAAATCCCTGGAAATAACTTTGGCGGTAAAAACGACATCGGGTCCGTAAGCATCCAGCGTGACGTCGGCTGTCTGACCGATTTGTATTTTGGCGATGTCCGATTCGGCAATGTAGGCGTCTATTTGGAAATTTCCGGAACCGATAAGGGAAATTTCCGGATCTCCGGCGGTTATTATGTCTCCGACGGTCGGAGCTACTTTAGTGACGGTTCCGGAAAAAGGAGCAGTAAGAACGGTTTGATTAATTTGAGACTGATAATAAGAGATGTTGGCTTGGGCCGCCGCCAGGGCTCCCTCCTGATTTTGAATTTGCTGTGGCGAGCTTGAGGCGGTCAGGTCTAATTTGTTCTGGTCTTGGGCGACGGTGAGTTTTTGGGAAGCGATCGTTTGAAGCTGCGAATTGATAGAGGTGGCGGC
>CAZODS010000061.1:0-2739 GCA_964578705.1 uncultured Candidatus Saccharibacteria bacterium | reverse complement strand
TTTAACCTTGTTCCGGCCGCCGCTTTCGGCGATTCTATCTCAATCCCGTTAGCCTCAAGTTTTTTCAGGAGTTTTTTATTCCGTTCCCGCGAAAACCATTTAATAATGCTTTGAGAAACTGCCGGTCCGATATCGGAAACGCTTTGCAAATCTTCGGCGGAAATATTTTCATAAAATTCGGCTAAATCACTTATCTTAACCGAATTTCTTTTGCGGGAGGAAATAAATTTTTTCGCCAAAAGCTCGGCTGTTTCTTCGCCGATATGCAAAATTCCCAAGCTGTAAATAAATTTTCTTAAGGAAATTTTTTTCTTGGTCTGGATTTCGCCGATTATTTTTTGAGCGGATTTTTCGCCGAACCTCGGCAGAGCGGCGATATCCCCTTTTTTAAGAGTAAAAATGTCGGCGGCGTCGGATATCAGCCCTTCGTCCAAAAACCGGTCGATTAATTTTCCTCCCAATCCCCTAAGGTCAAAAGCGTTTCGCGAAACAAAATGCTTTAACGATTCACGGTTTCGGGCGCCGCAATTCGGGTTAGAGCAGCGATAAAAAACGCCTTCTTTTATTACTCTTGAGCCGTCAATCGGGCAAACCGCGGGCATTTTAAACTCTTTTTCTTTGCCGTTTCTCATATTTTTTAAAACTCTTGAGATTTGCGGGATTACGTCGCCGGCGCGGCTGACGATAACCGTGTCGCCCACTCTGACGCCCAGTCTTTTTATCTGGTCGTAGTTGTGGAGGGTGGCGTGGGTGATGGTTATGCCGCCGAGCTCAACCGGATTTAAAATGGCGACCGGAGTAAGCGTTCCGGTTCGGCCAACCTGAATTTCAATATTTTCAACTACAGTTGTCGCTTCGCGAGGAGAAAATTTATAAGCGATAGCGGCGCGCGGCGCTTTGCCGATGACGCCGGCCGCTTCGTAAAGCTTGTTGTCGTTTAAAATGATGACGGTGCCGTCTATTTCGTAATCTATCGATTCGTCGCGGCGTTTCGCCCAATAATCCCGGAAAGCGAAAATTTCTTTAAGGCTATTAGCGGGTTTGTTATTTTTTCCCGTTTTAAATCCGAAGGATTTTAAAAGCAAATGCTCTTCTTCGTGGGTTGTCTGGCCCAAATCATCGTTGACGATGTCGTATTGAAAAGAATCCAGTTTGCGCCCGGCGGTTATTTTCGGGTCCAGCTGGCGGATGGAGCCGGCCGCCATATTGCGGGGATTGGCGAAAACCTTCTCGCCTTTTTTATTTTGTTCTCTATTGAGCCGTTCAAATTCTTTTTTACCCATATAAACTTCGCCGCGGACGACCAAATGGGGGAGGGGCCAATTTTTCAAAAGATGGCTGAATTTTTCCAATTTCAGGATTTTAAAATTTTTTTCAACCTCTTCTTTGCTTAAAAGTTTTAAGGGTACGGCTTCAATGGTTCTGATGTTTTGGGTGACGTCTTCGCCCATCAGGCCGTCGCCGCGGGTCGCTCCCCGGACAAAAACGCCGTCGTCATAAACGAATTCCATCGCCAGGCCGTCTATTTTTAATTCGCAGTAAAAAACGTCGTTTTTGATTAAATTTTTGTCTTCCAGAACATTCCGGCCTAAATAATTATTTAGCCGTTCCAGCCATTCCAGAATATCCTGTTCGCTGAAGGCGTCGTCAAAAGAAATCATCGGTGTTTCGTGGCGGACTTTTTTAAATTCCTTAAGCGGCTGGCCGCCGACTCTTTGAGTCGGTGAATCTGGCGTTATCAAATCGGGATATTTTGTTTCCAAATCAAAAAGCTCTTTTTTAAGAGAATCCAAAGCGGCGTCGGAAATAAGCGACTTATCCATAACGTGGTAAGTGTAGCGGTAATAATTTATGGATTTTCTAAGTTGCTTTATCCTTTCCTCCGCTTTATTTTTTTCGGCGGAAGCGCCGGCGTTTTTTATTTCCATTTTTATCATTATAACATCTTAACGGCTGATTTTGAGCGAAGATTCTGTTAAGATGAATGTATGAAGGTAGTTATTGTCGGCGGGGGCGAGTTGGGATTAAGTTTCGCCAAAACGCTGCTCCTTAACGAGAACGAAAATTTAACTGTTGAAATTTGGGATAAAGATCCTCATAAATGTTCCGCCCCCAAAACTCTTAAAGAAACGCTCAAGGGCGCCGATTTTGTTTTCTTGTGCATTCCTTCCTGGGGGCTTAAGGAATTTTTGAAAAAATCAGTCGCGCTTGTCGGCCATGATTCGGTCATCGTTCCTTTTGCCAAGGGCCTTTTCGCGCCGAAGCCGTTCGCCGGTTATTTAAAGAAAATAAAACAGCCGTGGGTTGTTGTTAGCGGTCCGATGCTGGCGGAAGAAATGGGCGACGGCTTGTCTGCCTTCGGCTTGGCGGCCGCCAGCGGTAAAAAAATATTTTCCGAATTTCAAAAGCTTTTTGAAGGCTCGAAAATCCAGTTTGAATATTCGTCGGACGCCTACGGCGTTTCCCTTATCGGCGTAATTAAAAATATTTACGCGACCTGGCTGGGTGTCGCTGACGGATTAAACCTGGGCGGAAATTTTAAGGGCCTAATGGCCGGCAAGGCGATTTTGGAAATGATTAAACTTGAAGAAGCGCTGAAAATAAAAAAAGAAACGATTTTTAATGCCAATAATTTCGGCGATCTGATAGCGACCGGCTTTAGTTCTGGTTCCTGCAACCGCCGCTTCGGAGAGGCGCTGGCGAAAAATCAAAAACCGGATTTTAAATGCGAAGGCGCCA
>CAZODS010000060.1:0-2839 GCA_964578705.1 uncultured Candidatus Saccharibacteria bacterium | reverse complement strand
AACTCGAGAGGAAAAATTTGAATTTTTTCGGCTTTCTGAAAAACAACCACTTTATCATTTACTTCCACAACCATACCGTCGTAATGGGAGGTTATGTAGAAAACGCTATCTTCAACGTCGAAATCGTCATCGAACGAAAATCGGTCATTCTTCATTTCCCGGGAAGGATAACAAAACGGATAACGAAAATCGATATTCACCCATTTTTTAACCAGCCTCTTGAAAATTCGGATTTTCTTTTTATTGAGCCTGACGATATTTTTTTCAAAAGAAAAAACCCTTTTTTTCATTATTTCCTCCTTTATCCTGTTAAATAGTCCGCCTTGGGCGGATTGCTCAAAGAGCATTTAACGGGGCGAATTTTCAATACTACTTATAATTAAAAACCCAATTTCAAAACAAATCAACTGCGGGAAGAATCAGGCTATTTCTCCTCCCCCGAGCATCTGCCTGCCGGCAGGCAGATTTCCTTTTTTATTAGAATAAAAAACAGCCGACTGTCCCGGAGCCGCGAATTTTTGGGACGACGCGAAAATTAATTTATATTTTCCAGCGACTTTTGTCAGCCTGGCTTTTACCAGAGGTTGGCGGTAGCGAAGCCGCGCCAAAACAGAGACTGGCATTTTGGGCGCCTTAACCAGCCAATTTAAATTCTTTAAAATTATTTCTTTCCTGGCGCCGGCGCGATCGCCGGCTTCGGCAACCTTAACAATATTTCTTTTGACGTCTTTTTTAACCACGTAATAAGGCTTGGCAGCCGGAATTCCCAGCCCGTGCCTTTGGCCGATTGTGTAAAAATAAGCGCCGCTATGTTTTCCGACAACCTCATTTTTCGCGTTCAAAACCAGCCCCTGTTTTTGGCGGATATTTTTTTTAAGGAAATCCGAAAGAGTGATTTTTCCCAAAAAACAAATTCCCTGGGAATCTTTTTTGGCCGCCGTCGGAAGGCCGGCTCGCTTAGCGATAGCTCTGACTTCCGGTTTCAAATAACCTCCAATCGGAAAAAGACAGCGGGTTAATTGTTTTTGATTAAGCGTCCATAAAAAATAACTTTGGTCTTTATTTGGGTCGCGGGCAGTGTAAAGCGAAGCCCGATACTCTTGCGAAAAGCAAGACTTAGGCGTCGCCCCGGAGACACCCTGAGTAAACGTATCGGGCGAGCGTTCTATCCGGACATAATGTCCGGTTGCGATGTAATCGGCGCCGGATTTCAGGGCTTTTTCCAAAAACAGACCGAATTTTATTTCTTTATTGCACATCACGTCGGGATTGGGGGTTATGCCTTTTTTGTAGCCGCTAATCATATAATCAACAACCAGTTTCTTGTATTCTTTTTCCAAGTCCCAGACATAAAACGGAATGCCGATTTTCGACGCCGTTTTTCTGGCGTCTTCGGCGTCGCGGCCGGAACAACCGTCGAGATTGTAGCCCTTGATATAAATTCCGACGCAGTTATGTTTCTTGCTTAGCAATAAGGCGGCTACCGAAGAATCGACGCCGCCCGACATCATTACGAAGACTTTCTCCATTGCGGCTATTCCTTTACCCGTTCAACGTATTCTCCTGTTTGGGTATTTATTTTGACGATATCGCCTTCCTCGATAAATAAGGGCGCGGAAATTTTGACTCCTCCCTCGAGCGTTATCTGCTTCGTTCCCCCTTGGGCGGTATTGCCGCGGATGGCCGGGGGCGCCTCAATAACTTTAAAATCAATTTTTATCGGCATAATGACGTTGATAACCTTACCGTTAAAAACAACCATTTCCACTTCGGTGTTCGGCTTCAGAAATTTTGCCCCTTCGCCGATAGCTTCGGCTTTCAGTGAAAAACGGGCGCGCGGATCGCCTTTTTCGTGGAACCAGTATTCGTCGCGGTTAGAGTAAATAAAAGCGGCTTCTTTTCTTTCGATTTCCGCCTCCTCAAAAGAATCGCTTGCCTGGAAATTTCTGGTTAAAATTTTTCCGTTTATCAGGTTGCGCATTTTTGTCTGCGCCACCGCCTTTCTCTGCTGCATCCGCAAAAAGCTGTGCTCCATAATTTCATAGGGCTCGTTTTCGTAAACTATCATTGTTCCTTTTTTGATTTCGGTGTATGAAAGCATATTTGATATTTTAATCAATTATTTGGAAGAATTCAAGGAATTATTCTGATAAAATAAATTGTCAAATCAAAAACCGCCTCAATTTTGCATCAAGGCGGTTTTTATCGCTTATTCTTCGGAATTGCGCGGCTCTCTCGAGCGGGTGGAACCCTCCGGCTCTTCAATCTTAAGATTGATATGGGCGTTTATCTTCATTCCCACTATCCTAAGAAGCGAGCGAATGGCCTGGGCGGTCGAGCCTTGGCGGCCGACTATTTTGCCCATATCCTGGGGGTTCACTTTCAAAGAAAGCAAAACTCCCCTCTCGTCAACTTTCCGGTCGACTTTAACGTCGTCGGGATAGCTGACAATAGATTTCGCCACATACTCCAAGAAGTCTTGATCGGCTTTGCTTGTAGGCATTTTCTATTTATTCAATACATCTATTGATTTTCGACCTTTTGATTTTTCAGAATAATCAATTTCAATTAATTCCGATTAATGCTTTAATTATAGTCATTTTTATAAATTTGTCAAATAAAATAATCTATTTATCGCCCGCTTGTCGAAACCGATAATTTTTCAAATAATTTTTCGTACCCGTCAACCATTTTCTCTATGCTGAATTTTTCCTCAACCAGTTTTCGGCAGCTCCTTCTATCAATTTCATTAATACGGCCGATCGCCCCAATCATTTCTTCAACATTATTAACGATGAATCCGGTTTTGCCGTTTTCAACTACTTCCGGAACCGATCCC
>CAZODS010000059.1:0-2847 GCA_964578705.1 uncultured Candidatus Saccharibacteria bacterium | reverse complement strand
AAATTATTTTTTAAAAAATATTATTCAAATTTTATTTCGACTTTTTTTATTATTGTCGCCGCTTTAGCGATTTTTATCGGCGGGGGGAAATATTTGGAGAGCAAGTATTTTTCGCCGGCTTCCGCAATAAACGTCGCCGCGGTTCAGCTTAATTTTCCGCCGGAAGTCTGGTCGTCTCTTAATCATCCTCAAACGGTTTTTTCGGAAATCAAAGGAATGCTTGGCGGAATTTTATCCCATAATCCGCCGGTTGATTTAATTGTTACGCCCGAAGGCGCGGATTTTACGCGTTTTTCCGGCATTGATCTTAAAAACATCCAGGGCCTTTTGGGTTCGGGATATTACAGGGTGATTATCGACGGCTCTTACGGGGGAGCTGGCCGGGACAAAAATAATCTGGCCGTTTTCGACAATAGCCGGGGATTTTTAGGAACTTACGCCAAAAGATTTTTAATGCCTCTAGGGGAGTATTTGCCGGCGATGATTGACTATCCCATTTCGGTTCTATTTCCTCGTTGGATGACCAATTTTGGCTATAGATGGTATTTGCCCGGCGATCAGCCCGGTATTTTTCCGGTTAAATTCGGAAAAATCGGCGCTTTGGCCTGCTCGGAAATTATTTCTCCGGAACTGATCAGGGAAGAAGCCAATCTCGGCGCCCAAATTATCGCTTATTCCGCTTCGGATTCAATTTTTAGGGGTTCGGAAGAACTTCAGGCTCAAAATTTGGCGACGGCTCAAATCCGGGCCGCCGAGACGCGCCGCTCGATTGTTTACGCCTCAAACGGCGAACGGTCGTTTATTGTCGGTCCGTCGGGAGATATTTTATGGCTTGCCGGCAAGCTGGATGCCCAAAACGGATACGCTGCCGCCCCCCTGAATTCTTATTTGACGCCTTACGATCGTTTCGGTAACTGGTTTGTTTATTTGAGCGGTTTTATTTTAGCGATCGCCATCGGTATAAAAATTTGTGGTAAAATTAAAAAATGAAAGCACAGGCGGTGTTTTTAGTTATTATTTTATCGGCTATTTTTTTAAGCGTTAATTTTAGCCTGGCGGCCGCCGGTGGAAATGCCGCCGATTTGGAAACAGCTTACAACCAGGCGCTTCAGCAGTTAGTCGTATTGCTGCAAAAGCAAGTCGCCATTCTCGTTAATCAGGTTCAAAATGCTTCTTCGACTTTGCCGGCTGGCGGAGCGAAGCAGGCGTCTTCGACTCCGGCCGGCCGCTCGGCCGCCTCTTCCACGCACATGGAAAATTATTCCGGTTCGCTATTTAATTATTATCCGACTTGGCATCTCGCTCCCGGAAGCTGCTTCCCTTCTTTATATTAAATATGGACGAAAAACCGATTTTAAAAATAAAAAATTTGGATGTTATTTTGGATAATCAGGAAATATTGAGCAATATTTCTTTTGAGGTTTATCCGAAAGAAGCCGTTTCGATTGTTGGTCCCAATGGAGCGGGAAAATCAATGCTGTTGAAAACCATTATTGGAATAGTAAAGCCAACCGGCGGAGAGATAAAAATCGCGCCTGGGGCAAAAATCGGCTACCTGCCGCAGCGGTTCGGCGTTGATAAATACCTGCCGATGAAAGTCGGAGAATTTTTGAATTTGAAGCCGAATATAACCGACGCCCGGATAAAAGAAGCGGTAAAAGAATTAAACCTTGAACCGGATTTTTTGAATAAACCTTTGGCGACTCTTTCGGGGGGAGAGACGCAAAAAGCTTTGATAGTCTGGGTTATCGCCGACAAGCCTGATCTGGTTCTTTTTGACGAGCCGGCGGAAAACGTGGATGTGGTCGGTCAGCAATCCATCTACCAGCTTCTTCACAATCTTCAGAGAAATCTCGGTTTGGCGGTGGTTTTGGTTTCTCATGATTTGAACGTGGTTTATAAATACGCCCATAAGGTCGTTTGTCTGAATAAAAAAATGCTCTGCGAAGGAACGCCGATAGAAGCTTTGACTCCGGAGATGTTAAATCGGCTTTATGGAGAGCATGCGTTTTTTGAACATCATCATTTTGGTGAAAATCACCATCACGAAGATATTCACGGGCGGGAAAATAATCATCATGGTCATCAATTATAATTTAATTATAGTTTTGATATCGGCGGTTTTTGTCGCCGTTGCCAGCGGTCTGATTTCTTCGTTTTTGGTTTTGAGGAAAATGACTCTGGTTTCCGACGCTTTAAGCCATGTGGCTTTGCCGGGTATCGCGCTGGGCGTTATTTTTAAATTTCAGCCGATAATCGGCGGATTAATATTTCTTTTTCTGGGAATTCTGATTATCTGGCGGCTGGAATTCAAAACCAAGCTGATGGCCGAATCTTTAACGGGGGTGGTTTTTACTACGGCGCTGGCTATCGGCTCTCTGATGGCTTCGCAGACCGACTTGCTTGAAGCGTTTTTCGGAAATATCGGCAACATTACTTTGAGCCAGATGATAATCCAGGCGGTTTTGGCTTTGATAGTTATTTTCGTTGCCCTGAAGTATTTCAAAAAAATCATCCTTTTTTCCATCGCGCCCGAACTTTCTTACTCGACCGGCCCGTCAAACCAGAAAGTCGAGCTGGTACTTCTTTTAATTTTGGCGCTGACGATGTCTATCGGCATTAGTTTTGTCGGCGTTTTGCTGATGAGTTCGCTTTTGATTATTCCGGCCGTGACGGCGCGGCAGCTGGTTTTGTCGTTTAAGGGGTTTGTTTCTTTAAGCGTTGTCTTGGCCTTGATTGACTTGCTTGGGGGCATCATTTTATCGGTAATTTTTAAAATTCAGCCCGGCGTCGCCACGACGCTCATCGGCGCGGCGATTTTCGCGCTAAGTCTGGTTTTTCCGAAAA
>CAZODS010000058.1:0-2902 GCA_964578705.1 uncultured Candidatus Saccharibacteria bacterium | reverse complement strand
TAACAATACTAATCCTTTGATATTTTAAAGCTCCTTTTTAAAAAAGGAGCTTTTTGTTTAGTAAAAAATTTTTTATTATTAGATTGAATATTAAATGAAAATAAATTTTGTTAAAAAAAGGGACGGGAAAATAGTTTTATTCGACGAATCAAAAATCGAAAATGCCATTTATGGAGCCGCCGAGGCAACCGGTAAGCCCAACCGCCATTTAGCGAAAAATTTAACACGGGAAGTTTTGGTTCGATTGGCAAAAAAAATAAAATCCCGTCAGGTTCCCGATATTGAGCTCATCCAGGATTTAGTCGAGAAAGTTTTGGTGGATAAAAACGAATCCAAAATAGCCAAAACTTATATCCTATACCGCGAACATCGAGCTGAAATCCGAAGAGACAAGGAACAAATCCTTAATAAAAAAGAAATAGACGAAGTTGATAAAAAATTTGATTTAAACGCTCTGCGAGTTCTGGCGGCAAGATATTTGAGAAAAAACGAGCGAGGGGAAATCATTGAATCGCCTAAGGAGCTTTTTATCCGAGTCGCCATTAACGCTGTTTTGCCGTCTCTTCTTTATGACCGAAAAGTTTTTAAAAAATCCGGCGCCAAAGAATTAAAAAGCCGATCGCGCAAAGAAAAAATCAGTTCGCATAAAAAATATTTTGAAAATCTCCAGACTAACTTAAAAATAAAATCCTATAATTTAAATAAATATCATCTTGAAAGCTTGAAAAGAATTTTTCAAAGATTTGAAGAAAAAGGACAGATAAAAATTTCTTGGGATAAGTTTTTAAAGCTTTTTAAAACCGGTTATTTTGATAAGTACGAAGGAGAGATCCTGTCTTATTATAACTTAATGATCGATCGAAAATTTTTCCCCAACACGCCGGCGATAGCGAATTTTGGAAATGTTTTGGGATTGGGCAGCGCCTGTTTTGTTTTAGATATTGAAGATTCAATGGACTCAATCATGTCTTCGCTTAAAAATGCGGCATTGATTTTTCAAGCGGGCGGTGGAGTTGGCTATAATTTTTCCAAATTGCGGCCGGCGGGAGACTATGTGAGGAGCACCAGCGGCGTGGCTTCGGGACCAATAAGTTTCATAAAACTCTTTGACAAAATGACCGACACAATCAAGCAGGGGGGGATAAGGCGCGGCGCCAACATGGGCATTTTAAACTCTAATCATCCCGATATTGAACAATTCATCGCCGCCAAAAACGGAAATCAGGCTTTAAAAAATTTTAACATTTCCGTTTTGCTTGAATCAGATTTTTGGGATTACCTTAAAAAGGGTAAGCCTTATCCGCTTATTAATCCCCGCGACGGAAAAATTATTCGCGAAATCAGCCCGCAAAAACTTTTTGACGAAATAATTTATTCCGCCTGGGAATCGGCGGAACCGGGCGTTATTTTTGAAGATAAAATAAATGAGTTTAACCCGTTTCTTGAATCGCTCGGCCCCATTCAGGCGACTAATCCCTGCGGCGAAGTTTTGCTTTATCCTTATGAATCCTGCAATCTTGGCTCAATCAATCTTTGGAATTTTGTTAAAGAAAACAGCCGCGGCAAAAACGCGATTGATTGGGAGGAACTTAAAAAAACCATCATTATTGCCACTCGATTTTTAGACAACGTTGTTGATATAAATAAATACCCTCTGAAAGCTATTGAGGATATGACGTTAAATACCCGAAAAATCGGCTTAGGAATAATGGGTTTGGGAGATTTGCTTTACGATCTTAATATTCCTTACGGCTCAACAAAAGGACTGAAAATAATCGAGCAAATAATGGAATTTGTTAGCTATTATTCAAAAACAACTTCGCTGGAGCTCGCCAAAGAACGCAACCCCTTTCTTTATTTTAAAAAATCTTTTTACGCGGAAGGAAAGCTGCCTTTTAGCGGATTTAAAGATAAATCGTCATGGAATTTTGATTGGAAATCTCTTGCTGAAAAATTCAAAAAGGGAGTCAGAAACGCTTATACCACCGTTGTCGCACCCACCGGTTCGCTTTCGATGATAGCCGGCTGCTCGTCGGGAATGGAGCCGGTTTACAGCTTAGTTTTTGAAAAAAATGTCGCCGTTGGAAAATTTTATTACATTGATTCCGCCTTTGAGCGCCGGATGCAAAAAGAGGGATTGATGGATGAGGCTCTTTTGAAAAATACCGTCGCTTTAAACGGCAGTATCCAAAATATCCCTTATATTTCCGAAAAACTCAAAAAAATATTTTTAACTGCCTTAGATATTTCTCCCGAAGATCACATTCGCGCTCTGGCGGCCATCCAAAAATGGACCGATTCCTCGGTTTCTAAGACCAATAATTTTCCCGCCGCCGCTTCGCCAAAGGATATTGAAAAAGTTTACCGTCTGGCTCATGAGCTTGGATGCAAAGATATAACCGTTTTCAGAGATACATCAATCAAAAACCAAGTTTTGGTGCCCGGTGGAACAAAAACGGAAAAAAATAAAATTATCCCTATTAAAGATGAGAAAGCTAAAGGTTTGGCGGTTTACGAAGAAGCCGGCTTTGAAGAAAAATCTTCTTCCTTAAACCTCTCTCCGGCTCAAGAAACCAACGGAAATTCCAATGAAATAAAAAAGTGCCCGAACGATGGCACGCCCCTGGTTATGCATGAAGGCTGCGAAGAATGTCCGACTTGCGGTTGGGGAGTTTGCTCGTCGTAAAATCATAAATGACGGAAGAGGAGAAAGAAAAGGGACTCAAAAAAATTCGCGATGATGTTTTTAATCTTAAAAAATCGCCTCTTTATAATTATCGGACCAAAAACAAATTTTATCCCGTCATCGGAGAAGGCAGCCATAACGCGAAAATAATGTTTATCGGTGAAGCGCCGGGAAAAAACGAAGCCCTGACCGGCCGGCCTTTTTGCGGTTCGGCCG
>CAZODS010000057.1:0-2984 GCA_964578705.1 uncultured Candidatus Saccharibacteria bacterium | reverse complement strand
AAAGTCTGGCGCAATAATGAAATCACCGAAATAGCGTCTGAAAGCGTTGTTCCGGGCGATATCCTGATCCTGCTCCCCGGTACCTACGTCGCCGCCGACAGCAAAATCCTTTCCGCTATTAGTTTCGGCATTGATGAATCGCAGCTCACCGGCGAATCGTTTCCGCAGGAAAAAACCGCCGGAGAAGACATTTATGCCGGCACTCTTGTTTTAAGCGGCGAAGGCAAGGCCCGGATTTTTGCCACTGGAAGAAATACTAAAATCGGGAAATTGTCTTTGCTGGCAAACCGGATAAAAGAGCCGAAAACTCCACTGCAACTGGCGATGAAATCATTGGCCAAAAAACTAGTTTGGTTATCTATTTTTTTCAGTATCTTCATTCCCATCTTGGGAATTTTAAGGGGCCAGAACTTCAGGGTTATGTTTTTAACCGGGTTGGCGCTGGCTTTTGCCGTTATTCCGGAAGAACTGCCTATTATCGTAACAATGATTCTCGGCTTTGGCGCCTATAAGCTTTCGCAAAAGAATTTCCTAATCAAAAAAATCAAAGCCGCCGAGACCCTGGGAAACGCCACGGTTATTATGGCCGACAAAACCGGCACAATAACCGAAAACAAAATGCGCGTGGTCTACCTTTATCCGCCCAATAAAAAATCGGAGATTCTCGAGGCGGCCGTCAATAATTTGACCGACATCTCGATCTCGCCGACAGACAAAGCAATTTTGAAAAAAGCGGCCGAGCTTAATTTGGACAAAAATCTTTACGGAAAAATTATAAGGGAGAGAACTCTTGGCGACAGCCGGAAAACCCACTCTTCGCTCTTGAAACTCGACGACCACTACGAACTGTTTTCAAGCGGCGCGCCGGAAGAAATACTGTTAATGATCAAGGCAAGGAGCCGGCTCATCGAAAAGGAAATTGAAAAAGAAACAAAAAAAGGCAGGCGGCTGATAGCGGTTGCCAGTAAAAAGATTCTGCCCGCGCAAAAAAACTATCCATTCGAAAAACTCGAGCGCGACCTTAAATTCATAGGATTGATTTCAATAGAAGATTCGCCTCGTCCAGAAGTCAAGCCGATGATTCAATTATCTTCGCGGGCCGGCATAAGAAATATTATGGTTACGGGCGACCACCCCCAAACTGCCGCCTTTATCGCCGAAAGCGTAGGTATTCCGGCCAAAAAGGTGCTGACTGGCGCCGAAATCGACCGCTTGTCCGACAGCAACTTAGCCGAAGCCATAAAAGAGGTTTCGATTTTCGCCCGTGTCAGCCCGGAGGAAAAATACAGGCTGGTAAAAGCTTTCCAGAACAACGGCGAAGTGGTCGCGGTCACGGGCGACGGGGTAAATGACGCCTTAGCGCTTAAAGCCGCCGACGTAGGAATTGCCATGGGCATAAAGGGAACCGATGCCGCCAAAGAAGCCGCCGACGTCGTTTTGGGAGACGACAATTTTGCCACCATCGGCCAGGGAATTTTCGAGGGGAGGAAATTTTTCGAAAACCTGAAAAAAGGAACGAAATATTATCTCTCGGTTAAAATAGCGCTGATATCCATATTCCTTATAGCGGTTATCGCCAACGTCCCATTCCCCCTCGAGCCGATACAAATAATCGTTTTGGAGCTTTTTATGGACCTGGTCGCCTCGGTCGGGTTTATTTACGAACCGCCGGAAAGCAATATTTACACCCCTTTGTTCCTTTCCCAGTACAATAAATTTTTCGACCCCTTTGTCCTGAAAAGCATCGCCTTTTCCGCGCTCAGCCTTTTCGCCTCGGTAACATTCATTTACTTCTCCGCGCTCTTCGAGCATCTGCCGCCCGCCGTCGCCAACACTTACGCTTTCGCCGCCTGGATGATTGGCACTATACTCTTGGCTTACGTTTCAAGGAGCGATTACGAATCAGTTTTCAAAAAAGGGCTATTCGGAAACCGGATTGTAAATTTCTGGGCGATTGGCGCAATAATTTTCTTCCTGATTATAATAAGTTCGCCGTTCTTTAGCTCCCTGCTTAAGCTGACGCCAATAAACATTTACCAGCTCATTTTCGTGTTCGCTATTTCTTTTGTGATGATATTCTGGCAAGAACTCTTGAAAAAGACTTCTTAACGGATTAATTTTTATCAAATAAGTTTCATTCGGCAAATCAAAGCCAATAATAAAGGAAGAATGGTTGATTTATTTTCTGATGAATGCGTACTGTGAAAAATGAGGTGGGCAAATTTATTTTTACGCACAAAAGTAGCGAGAATAAATTTTAAATCGGGATTAAAAACCCCGTTTTTTTATATACTAAAACGTTTCAAGCTAAAACCGCGGCTATTTTAGTCGCGGTTTTTTTATTACTGAACCTGCTTCAATGAAAGCCCTATCCGGTCAGGCTCGACACGGATAACTTTTACCCTGATGAAGTCTCCGATTTTAAGGACGTCTTCGACTCTTTTAACAAATCCTTCTTTAAGCTCGGAAACATGGACCATTCCGTCGCGTCCGCCGCCTAAATCGACAATCGCGCCGAATTCCATAATTTTCACCACTGTCCCTTCCACAATTTCGCCCACTTTAAATTCCCTGACGGCTTGTTTTATTTCCGCCGCGGCCGCTTCGGCTTTTTCTTTCTTGTCCGCCGACACGGAAACGCTGCCGTCATCTTCTATATTTATTCCCAAAACGCCGGTCCGCTCAATGAGCGAATTGATATTTTTGCCGCCGGGGCCGATAATTTCCCCGATTCTCGTCGGGTCAATTTTAAAACTGATAATAATCGGCGCGTAAGGGGAAAGTTCCGGCCGCGGCGCGGCGATGACAGTTTTCATAAATCCTATAATTTCCAGCCGCGCCTTTTTGGCCTGCGCCAAAGTTTTTTCGATAATTTCAGAACTTAAGCCGTTGAATTTAACATCAAGTTGGATGGCGTTTACGCCGTCCTCCGTTCCGGCAACCTTAAAATCCATATCTCCATGATGGTCTTCCGGCCCCTGAAT
>CAZODS010000056.1:0-3086 GCA_964578705.1 uncultured Candidatus Saccharibacteria bacterium | reverse complement strand
TTGAAAACTGCTATATCTGAAAGGGTATCGTGAGTTCGAATCTCACCCCCACCGCATTTTGGAAAAAATCAAAATCTACTTTCGAGCGCTTTATTTTCATTGCTCCGCTTAAAGAAGGAAAAAGATTTCGCCTCGTTTCTCTGCTCGCGCGGGAAGCGTCGCCGCTTTCGCCTAGAATCTAATCGAAAAATGATAAGTTTTTAATAAAGAAAAACCCGCATTATTTTTATGAATGCGGGTTAGCGATATTTTTGCTGACAAAAATGTACCAATGGCGGTCGCTGTCGGCGCGCTCGTATATTTTGACGCCGGCCTCGGCGGATAAACACGCGGGATGGTAATTAAATATCTCGCAGCCCTTGTAATTGCCATCATATTCTTTTCTGATGGCGACGTAAGGCTCTTCAAGGATTTTTATAGGTTTTCCGCAGCTTCGGCAAATGACTTTGACGGGATCTTTTCTGGCGAGGATTTCTTTCTCAAAATTCGCCAGCTTCAATTCCGGTCGCGGCCTCTCGATACGAGTTATAACTACCAGGTGCTTATATTTTCTAATTTGCGCCTCCTCTTTGTCTTTCAAGCAATCATTATGGTAGTGCCTATCCGACCCCCCAAAGGAAGAGTTTTTTTCGGCGAAGGGAAGGATTTTTAAATGGCAAATATCGCAATAAAGATTATCGTTTAAGAACATAACACCCCCTTTTAATTCAATTATCTTTTTTAAGGTTACAATAATTCTATTGATTTGTCAAATGGCAAAGTTATCATCTTGTTATTTTATTAAATGATTGGTATACCTAAATTAATGAAAAGAGAATCAATAAATAACGCTTCGGAAAAACTTTCGGCTCCGCGTCGGCTGGAAAGCTCTAAAGCCAAAGAGCTTGCAAAACGGTTTAATATTGCCGAAGAAGAAGAGTATTTCACGATTGCCTCCGAGGGCGGTTTAACTAAAATTCCAAAATGGGAATCAATGCCGGTTGTTGCGGCCGAGAGAAACGGTAAACAAGAATTTAAAAATATCCCCATAGAAAAAGCGCTTGAGGCGGCGATTAAATATCCAGAAGAAGACTTGAATCAGGCTCTCGCTTTGCTGGAAAAAGAAAAACAAAATAATAAGTAGTTGTTATAAGTTTTAGCGCGGCTTTGCCGGTTTGCGCCCGCGGAGACTTGCCTTTTTAAAACATTTATTGTAAGCTGATTGAAGTTAATTAAATACGCCGATTTAAAAAATTGGCCGCGCCAAAAAGGAGGAAGAATGGAAATAGCGAAAAACGAGGTTTGGGTTGAATTCACTTCTTTCGATAACAATAGTCTGGACCCGGAGGATAGTATAATATACATCAAAGACTGCGAAACGAACGAGCTGATTCCCTTAATCATCGACAAAAGGGCGATAGATTTTAATAAGAAAAGAGTAATAGCGGAATTTGTTGAATTGCGCAGTCTGGAATACGAGGAAATTTACAAGGTGGTCTTTCCTGACCAAAAACCGATTCCCCGCGCGAAAAAAATTTCCGTAAAAAAGATATTCCGTGTTTAATAAAGGCCGCGAGGCCTGCCCGCTTAAGCGGGCATTTTTTTTGTTTTTTATGAGCAAGGCGAATATAATGAAAAAATAACAAATGGACAAATTTTATTTAACCACGCCGATATATTACGCCAGCGGCAAGCCGCATCTGGGGCACGCTTTTACGACCATTTACGCTGATGTTGTCGCGCGCTTTAAGCGCGGGCAAAAAGAAAAAGTTTTTTTCTCGACGGGGCTGGACGAGCACGGCGCAAAGATAGCCGACAACGCCGAAGCGGAGAATAAAAGCCCGAAGGAATACGTCGATGGAATCGCCAAAGATTATTTAAAACTTTGGGATCTGCTTGGCGTCAGCTATGACGGCTTTATCCGGACGACTTCGGAAATTCACGCCGAAGGCGTTAAGGAATTCGTAAAAAAAATACACGACAAAGGAGATTTTTACGAAGCCGATTACGAAGGGCTCTATTGCGTCGGCTGTGAAACTTTTTTAACTCCCAAAAGTCTGGTCAACGGTTTGTGCCCGGACCATCTGGTTGAGCCGGAAAAGATAAAAGAAAAAAATTATTTTTTCAACCTTAAAAAATATTTACCGGTCGTTAAAGAAAAAATTTTGAGCGGCGAGCTGAAGGTTGAACCGGAATCGAGGCGACACGAAATTTTAAAAATAATAGAAAGCGGTCTTCCGGATTTTTCCGTTACCCGCGAAAGCGTTAAGTGGGGGATTCCTTTTCCTTACGACGAAAAGCAGACTATTTATGTCTGGGCGGACGCTTTGGCGAATTACCTGACAGTTCTTGATTTTCCGGACGGCGAAAATTTCCAGGAATTTTGGCCGGCCGACTTGCATTTAATCGGCGCTGAAATAAATAAATTTCACTCCATTTATTGGCCGGCAATGCTTCTTTCGGCCGGTCTGTCTTTGCCTAAGGAAATCTTTGTTCACGGCCTTTTTACCGTTAACGGTCAAAAGATGAGTAAAACTTTGGGCAATATTATTGATCCGATAAAAATTAGCGAAAAATTCGGCGTGGATGTCGCCAGGTACCTGGTTTTGTCGCAGTTTCCGGCTTCCGAGCATGGCGATGTCAAAGAAAGCGAATTTGAGGCAAAATACGCCAGCGACTTAACCAACGGCGTCGGCAATCTTTTTGAAAGGGTGGCGGCGATGGTTGTCGGTTATAAAAATCTGGAAAGAATTTTAAAATCCAAATCGCTTGATAAAAAATTAAAGGCAAAAATTGATTTGGCGGAAAAAGAATATTTTGAATTTATGGATAGCTACCGGCTATTCGAGGCTTTAAGAGCGATAACGCAATTGGCTCGCGAAACCGACCAGTACATAAACTCGGAAAAGCCCTGGTCTTTGGCGGAAGGGGAAAGAAAAGAAGAAATTTTAAACACTTTGCTTTCGGTTGCCGAAATAATTATCGGCTACCTTGCGCCTTTTATGCCCGAAAAAATGGCGCGAGCCGCCGACTATTTCAAGAAAATAGAAAGAGGCGAGGCGATGAAGGCGGGGGAAAGAGAAAAATTAAATCTTTTTCCAAGGCTT
>CAZODS010000055.1:0-3100 GCA_964578705.1 uncultured Candidatus Saccharibacteria bacterium | reverse complement strand
AAAAAGCTCCTTTTTTAAAAAGGAGCTTTAAAATATCAAAGGATTAGTATTGTTATTGCTGTCAATAAGAAAGTCATTCCGGTTATGGGGCGGGATTTTAAAAATAAGGCTATGCTTATCAAAAAAAATCCCCAGCCGATAAAAATATCGCCGATACTTTTTATGCTTGATCCGAGCGGTCCCCTGAATCTGTCGATTAGAGCAAAAGCTTTTGTTTTTGAATCGCTTATAATGTGGTTCTTCGTAGTATTCACTTTCGCGAAATATTGCCTCGCGACCTCCGTAGGAGATCCTTTCAATCCTTTCCCGTAGCCTTCTCGCGCCAATACGGCTTGGCTTACCGGCATTTTATATCCGTTAAGCGTTAAAGCGGCGAAGTTAAAGCAGATCCCCGTCGCTCCTACAAAAAGCCCGATAGCGCAAATTAAATTCTCTTTTGTTTTCCCTTTTGTCGCTTTCCATAAAAAAGCGAATCCTTGCGTCGTAAAAATTATCGCGCAAATTATCATCAATACGAGACGCCAGTTTGCCGTTCCGGCCTCCTTTTATCTTTTTAATTTTCTATACTAGGTTTTATCACAAAGCGGGTAATTTTGTCAATCGGTATTGTTCGGAATCCATGATTAAGTTGTAATATAATTTGGTTTAAGGCGGTGATAAGAAAATCCCCTCGCGCGAGGGGATTTTTGTTTTGCGTATTATTTTTAGTATTCTCCACCCATCATCGGGTTCGTCGGGGGGTTCGCTCCGCCGGGCTGGGGATTTTCGGGAATATTTACCACGGCGGCGCCGACGGTCAGGTAGTTGGCGGCCACCGAAAGGGCGTTGATAAAAGCGGTTTTGGTGACTTTCAACGGGTCAATTATGCCGGCCGATTTCAGATCGGCGATTTTGTTTTTAGAGGCGTCAAAACCCATCCAGCGTTCGCCCGGCATTTTTCTTTTCGCCAGTTCGCTCTCTATTTTTCCCCAATGTTCGCCGCTATTTGAAACAATCGCCTGAATAGGAGTTGTCAGCGCTCGCAAAATTATGCTATGGGTGGCCTTAACCACATCTTCTCCTTTTTCGGCGGCGAGAGATTTGAAATTAATTGAAGCGTTATAGAGCGCTATTCCGCCGCCGGGGACGATGCCTTCTTCCATCGCCGCTCTTGTCGCGGCAACGGCGTCTTCAACCCGCTGTTTTAATTCTTTTTGGGCCGATTCGGTCGGCGCGCCGACTTTAATGACGGCAATGCCGCCGGCAAGCTTGCCTAGCCGTTCCTGGAGTTTTTCCTTGTCAAAATCGGACTCCGTTTTTTTAATTTGGGTTTTCAGCTGCGTGATTCTGCTCTCAATTTCTTTTTTGTCCCCTTTGCCGCCGACGATAGTGGTGTTGTCTTTATTGGAAATAACGCGGTGGGCGTGGCCGAGTTCGCCGATGTCGACGCTGTCCAGTTTTTTGCCCAGCTCTTCGGAAATAAATTGCGCTCCGGTTACGATGGCGATATCCTGGAGCATTTCTTTTCGCCGGTCGCCGAAGCCTGGCGCTTTTACCGCCAAAACGTTAAATATGCCGCGGAGCTTATTGACTATCAAAGTTGCTAACGCCTCGCCTTCTAAATCATCGGCGATAATTACCAGTTCTTTTTTTCCGCTTTGGACGATTTTTTCAAGAAGCGGCAAAATTTCCTGAACCGAAGAAATTTTTTTGTCGGTTACCAAAACGTAAGGGTCTTCCAAAACCGCCTCCATTTTTTCCTGGTTGCTGACCATATAAATGGAAATATAGCCGCGGTCAAACTGAAGCCCCTCAACTACTTCATAAGAGTTGCCGATGGTGTTGGAATCTTCCACCGCTACCACGCCTTCTTTGCCGATTTTTTCCATAACTGTCGCTATCAAATTTCCGATTTCGGCGTCTTTGGCGGAGAGCGTCGCCACCTCTTTTATTTTTTGGTTGTCGTTTATAAGTTCCCGCTGTTCTTCCAGCGATTTTATAACCAGTCCGTTTCCGACTTTTTTAAGCTCGTCGGCAAGCTGGATGACATTAAACCCTTTTTCTTTGATTATTTTTTCGCCTTCGTCTATCATTGCTTGCGCCAAAACTACCGCCGTGGTCGTGCCGTCGCCGACAACATCATTGGTTTTATCGGCCGCTTGCTTGATAAATTCGGCGCCGACATTTTCCCATTTGTCTTCAAGCTCTATTTCTTTGGCGACGGTAACGCCGTCAAAAGTAACCTGCGGCGCGCCGTAGCTTTTTTCAATCACGACCGCCCTGCCTTTCGGTCCGAGCGTCATTTTGACCGCTTCGGCCAGCTTATCTATTCCCTTTTTAATCGCCTCGCGGGCGTCTTCCTGGAATTTAATTTGTTTAGCCATAATATATTATTTTAAATTTAAAATTTGGAATTAACTTAAAGATCTAGGATAAAATTGCCAGAACTTCGTCTTCATCCCCGACCAAGTATTTCTTGCCTTCAATTTCAATTTCGTCGGGGCCGTATTTTTTAAACAAAACGATGTCGCCGACCTTTACCGACATCGGCATTAATTTGCCGTCGGAAGAAATTTTTCCCGGTCCAACCGCCAAAACTTTTCCCTTAATGGGCTTTTCCTTTTCGGCTGTTTCGGGAATGACTATTCCCGAGCTGGTTGTTTTTTCTTCCTCAAGCGGTTCAATGAAAATATGGTTTGATAAAGGTTTTATTTCCATTTTAATGTTATTTATTTTTTACTTCGCTATCTGGCAAACCCGACTTTAGAATGCCAATTTTGATTAGAATTATATTCCCGGATTAAATTTTTAGCAAGTCCCGCCGGCAAGCGCACGAGTCTCTTATCGCGCGCTTGACAAAAATTTATCATTTGTTATACTGTATTTAGCATCAAGCTCCAAGCTTGATAAAACTAAAAAAGAAAGAAAAACTAAAGGAGGTTTAAAATGGTAATAGCTATTGAATGTATGGGGATGGTATTTGTTTTTCTGGTCGCGGTCGTGCTATGGATACTTATTCCGAGGGCCGCGGCGGCTTTGACGATGGGAGCGATGATTATCTTTATCGCCGCGCAATTACTTGCTAAAAATAACGGTCTATTAGTGATGCTAACGTGCATTT
>CAZODS010000054.1:0-3281 GCA_964578705.1 uncultured Candidatus Saccharibacteria bacterium | reverse complement strand
CAAAGAAAAACTTGAAATTGTCGGTGTGCGCGGCGAAGCCGATCGTTTTTGCCCCGCCGCGCCCGAGCCGCGCAAAGCGCGGCGAGGGAATTCGGTTCGAGCTATTTTTAAAATACACCGCCAGTTGGGAAACGAGACCATTGGCTCGCCCGCTACGCGGGCTCGCCAGCCGTTTCTCGGAGAAAATTCAATTGGAAGCGTTTATTAATAACGATAGTCGAATTTTCATTGACTAACTGATTCAAAAGCCCGATACTCTAATAAGTAATTCATATCTCTAATAAGGAGGGAAAATGATGGTTGGCCGGATTTTAAATTTTATCAATACTTTCTTGTTGATAATCTGGTGCCTGTTGGTAGCGCGTCTTTTATTGATGATAGTTCGCCTGATTCGCGACCGGATCCGCGAAGCGATTATTTTGAAAGAACTCAAGAAAAACAATAACTTCAATAAATTGTACGGCTTCGCCATAAAAATAAATTTAGAAGTAATGGCAAGCGCGCGCGATGAATATTCCGCCTTCGCTTATTCAAAAACGGTCAAAAATTTATTCGGTAAGGAAAAAGAAGTGGCGCTCGATAAGCCGTTCGTCGTCTTGGGGGTAAAATACAGGAGAAGCGGCGATTTAATGACCGTCTCCCTGTCTCATGAGATTGGCCATAATTTGTATTATTTATCCCAGATAGACAAGTACGGCGCTTATTCGAATTCGCCCGACATACTCTGTTCCGTTAAAAACTCAAAATGCGAATTAATTGGAGAGATTGAAGCCTGGGAATACGCTCTTAAGCTTTTAAAATACTTGAAAATCGACTTTGATAGGGAAAAGTTTTTAAAAGTCGCCAGTTCGTATTTCAACACTTACCTGATAGAGAAATCCAACTGTTTAAACCAGGATTGCCCAAAACTATTGACTATCTTATCAAATGAACTGACGTTCGGGTCGCTTACTCTCAATCAGGATGAACAGAAACGAGTCGTTGATTACTTCAATGGTATCGCGAAAACCATCCAATTTCCTGATTTGGGAAGAATTTTCAACAATTAAATACTTTTATTTTCTCCGAGCTTCGGCTCGGAGATTTTTTATTTATAAAACGAGCTTAGGTTTATCATCTGGCTTTACTGACAACACAAAAATAAATCTTTCGTTATTCCGACACAAATAATTTTCGCCAAGAATAGGCGTTTAATCTTGTCTTAAGCTTCTGTTAGTGATAACTTTAGATATAAATGGAAGAGAAAAATTCACAAATAAAAACCAGGCCGCCGGTTGTTGTCGTAATGGGCCATGTTGACCACGGCAAAACCAGCTTACTGGATTACATAAGGAAAACCAACGTTACCGCCCGGGAAGCCGGCGGAATTACCCAATCAATAGGAGCTTATGAAATCAGCCATAATAATAAAAAAATAACTTTCATTGACACGCCGGGACACGAAGCGTTCTCAAAAATGCGTTCGCGGGGCGCCGAAGCCGCCGACCTGGCGATTTTAGTTGTCGCCGCCGACGAGGGCGTCAAGCCGCAGACCAAAGAAGCCGTCCAAATTTTAAAAGAAACCAAAACTCCTTTTATTGTCGCCATAAATAAAATAGACAAGCCGGGCGCCAATCCGGAAAAAGTTAAAGCTGAGCTTGCCGAAAACGGCGTGATGCTTGAGGGTTATGGCGGCGCGGTTAGTTTCGAGCCCATCTCGGCTAAGACCGGCGAAAACGTGGATAAACTCTTGGATTTGATTTTGCTTTCGGCGGAAATGGAAAATTTAAATTACTCCCCCGACTCTCCGGCTAAAGGCGTAATCATCGAAGTTGAGCGAACCGCCAGGCGAGGTATCGAAGTTAGCGCTATTATTAAAGACGGCGTCTTAAAAACCGGCGATTTTATTTCTACTCCGAGCGCCTCGGGAAAAATAATAATTTTAGAAGATTTTTCCGGCAAGAAAACAGTCCGGCTGGAGCCATCGTCTCCCGCTCTGATTATAGGCTTTGAAAACTTGCCGCAAGTTGGCGAGGAATTTAATGTCGAACTAGAACTCGAAGCCGCCGACAAAGATTTTGAAAACGCCAAAACCCAAATCCAGCCTCAGCCGCCTGTTTTCCCGACAACTATCGAAGAAAATAAATCCTTGAAGCTGATTCTTAAGGCCGGAGACGTCGGTTCGCTTGAGGTTCTTTCCCAGATAACCAGAAACCTGCCCGAAGCAAACGAAAAAATCACCATTGTTTCCGAAAGCATCGGCGATATTTCAAGCAGTGACATCCAGCTGGCGCGCTCAACCGGCGCCGTTCTTGTCGGCTTTAAAATCAAGCCGAGTAAAACGATAACCATTCAGGCGCAGAATCAAAACGTCCAAATAATTTCTTCCGACATCGTTTATCATCTTATCGAAACCATTCAGAATCTCACCAAAGAAGCGGCCAAGGAAAAAGCCAAAGGCGAACTGGAAGTTTTGGCGGTATTTCACCAGCTAAAACCCCAGGAACAAACCATCGGCGGACGGGTTCTTGACGGAATATTGAGGGTTAAAAATAATTTTGACATCAAGCGCGGCGAAGAAATTATCGGCCAGGGAAGAATTATCAGCCTGCAAGTCGGAAAAAAAGACGCCAATCAGGCCGAAAACGGCAAAGAGTGCGGAATCGTTGCCGGCGCCAAAATCCTGATAAAAACCGGGGATCATTTGTTGGTTAAATAGAGATGAAGCACCATATCGAGCGGCTGGAAAAATTCATTCTCACCGAAGGAGGGAAAAAAATCGCCAAAGAATTAGAATTTAGCGGGGCGATAGCGACCATTACCGATGTTAAAATTGATAAAAATTTGGAAAACGCCATAATTAAAGTTAGCGTTTGGCCGAAAGGAAAAGATGGTGAAGTCCTTAGAAAATTAAGGGCATACCGAATTGAGCTGCAGTCTTATTTATTTAAGAAATTAAAAACCTGGAAATTTCCGAAGCTTGATTTTGAAATCGACCGCGGCCCGGAAAACGCCGCCGCCGTTGAAAAAATATTGATGGAAGAATAGAATTCTGAATATAAGCCGGACGCCGGCGGCTTGTTTTTAAAATAAAAGACGGATTATATTCTGAAATTTTGAGAGATGGCCACGTAGCCAAGTGGTAAGGCGAGGGTCTGCAAAACCCTTATACGTGGGTTCAATTCCCACCGTGGCCTCAAAAGCTCCAATTTGCCCGGGTGGCGGAATGGTATACGCGAAAGACTTAAAATCTTTTGGTCGTCAAGACCTTGTGGGTTCGAGTCCCACCCCGGGCACCAAAA
>CAZODS010000053.1:0-3339 GCA_964578705.1 uncultured Candidatus Saccharibacteria bacterium | reverse complement strand
GCGCCACGAATTTAACCAGCGCCTTAATATCTCCGGCGTCTTTCGGATAAACGACAATTTCCGGCTTGATCCGGAAGATGCTGGCGTCCCGGCTGTCGGCGTCTAAAGTTTTTTCGTCCGCCGCCACGTCGCCTTTCAAAAATTGTTTTATTTCGTCTTTAAGTTCCATATATTAATTTCAAATACGCCTTATATTATTTCCAATTTTTTAAACCAAAATTCCCAAGCCGGTTCGAGCTTCAGATTTTTAATTTCTTCTTTCGTATACCAGCCGGCGGATTTGGTTTCCCTTTTCTCGCGTTCAACCTCGCCTGTCGCGGAACAATGGAAAACGTACCAGTAATGCGAAGTTATTCCCCGGCTACACCGGTTCCAATCCAGCTCTTCCTCAAAAATAAGCTCGGCGGTTTCAACGTCCAGCCCTACTTCTTCCTTTACTTCCCGGATAACCGCCTGCTTTTCGTTTTCGCCTTCGTCAATATGTCCGGCGACGCCGGCGAAGCCGTACGGCGGAACGCCTCGATCTATTAAAAGATATTTTCCGTCCCGCTCAATAAGCGCGCCGACGGAAAAATGCATCGGTTTGCCATCCGACGCCCTGCCCGTTTTAGGTTTCGGTTCGCTGATCGACATTTTTTAATATTATCAATAAAATCAAGAATTGTTAAAAAAATAGCCCGGCTCTTTCGAAAAAAAGCGGGGCTATAAATTATTTTGAGTTTATAAACTGGTTGATGATGTAGCCGGGGCGGATAAAAGAAGCCACAAGCTGACCTAAATTTTTATCCACGGCAATTTCAAGTAGTATGCCGACAACCTTTCCGTCGCAATCAACCGCCGGACCGCCGCTGTTTCCAGGGGCAGCTCTGGCCGATAATTGTAGGTACGGAATTCCGTCGCCAAGATCGACAAACCTGGACGTGAATCCTATGGTGTATTGAGGAAAAAAACCGTAAGGGGCGCCCACAATCAGGACAACGTCTCCAAGAAATGCCGGCGGCGTATGGTTATTTATCTCCAGCGGCTTAGAGGCAAAAGCGTTGCCGGAAGGCGTGAAGTCAAGAAGAGCCAAGTCGTCATCTCTGCTGACTTTATTAACCGTCAGCGTGAAATTGGCGACCTCAAATGTTTTAAGATTCGTCATCACCTGCCCCTTATAAACATAGATTCCCGGTTTAAGCGGAATCATATGGCCGGCCGTCAGAACTTTTATTCCTTTCGGAGTTTTAACAAAAAAGCCGCTTCCCAAACTAAAATATTTCCCGTTTTCAAAAACCGTTATCTTTACCACGCTCGGCGTGATTTTTTTAAAAGTATCCGAAACACCGGACAAAGAACAATCGGCGGCCAATAAGCGGCCTGTAAACGCAAAAACAAATAAAATTGCCGCTATCAAACCTACTGCTTTTCTGAACATCTTTATTCTCCTTTCTTTTTTTATTCTGAATTTCTAATTTTAGACTAAACCAAAAAGAGATATTTATCAATAGCGAACTAATGGAGCGGTTTTTAGCGCCGGAGAGGCACATCAGAGCGCCAAGACTCCCAAAATTCTTCTTTACTTTTTTAGCAGCTCGCCGTGTTCTTTTTGAAGTTTTTCCAGTTTCGGGGCGATAACTAATTGGCAATAAGGAGCGTCTTTGTGGTGTTCATAATAATTTTTATGATAATCTTCGGCTTCGTAAAATTTTTGAAACGGCCTTATCTCCGTGGCTATCGGCTTGGCGTAAACTTTCCGCTCCTTCAGTTCTTTTACGTAATTTTCCGCCGCTTCTTTCTGATTTTCGCCAACGTAAAAAATTATCGAGCGATACTGCGGACCGGCATCATTGCCCTGCCGGTTTATTTCCGTCGGGTCGTGGTTTTCGAAAAATATTTTTAAAAGCTCAAAATAGGAAATCAGGTAAGGATTAAATTCTATTTTTACCGTTTCGGCATGGCCGGTTTTACCGCCTGAAACTTCCTCGTAAGTCGGATTCGCGACCGTTCCGCCGCAGTAACCGGGCGCCGCCGACAAAACGCCTTTCAAATTTTCAAAAACCGCCTCCGCGCACCAAAAACAGCCGCCCGCCAGATAGGCGGCTTCTTTTTCGTTTTTTAATTTTTTTTCGGGAATAAAATCCATCGAAACCGAATTGACGCAGTAACGGACATTTTTTGGCGTTAATCCCTCGCCTTCAAAGACATGCCCCAGATGGGCGCCGCAACGGGCGCAGACCGCCTCCGTCCGTTCGCCGTCGGGATCGGGCCGCCTTTTAATCGCTCCGGGAATCTCCTCGTCAAAGCTCGGCCAGCCACACTTGGCGTCAAATTTGTTTTCGGAACGATAAAGCGGCGCCCCGCACCTTCTGCAAACATAAACGCCATTTTCATAAAAATTATCGTACTTGCCGCTGAACGGCCGCTCGGTTTTTCCTTTTTCGATTATTTTCTTTTCTTCGTCAGTAAGCTTATTCAATTCCATATTTAAATTATAATCTTAAACCCGCGGGAAATCCCGCCGAATAAAATGAAACTTCCCGGACGTAAGCCCGAAGCATTCTGCGAGGTAATGTAAAAATAGACAGCGCGACGAACCTACCAGATAAACGGAATCAGGGCTTTGGTCCTCCTCCGGTATTCCGGATAGCTATCGGGAAATTCTCTTAGCATCAGTCGCTCCTCGACGAAAATCCTGTTTACAAAAACAAGACAAACGGCGATAAAAAAGATTACCCAAAATGAGCCGAGCGCGAGAGCGGAGCCAAGTAAAGCGAGAAGCAGGCCGGTGTAAATGGGATGACGGACAAACCGGTAAGGACCGGAAGTTATAAGTTCATGGTTTTCTTTGAGAGTTGGATAAGCGCTCCAGTTTTTTCCCAAATGCCGCCTCGCCCAAATGGCGAACGCTACGCCCGCGGCGCAAATAACGGCGCCGATAATGCCGATTATGCCGCCGAATAAATTATTTTCCGGACGCCGGAAAATCCCGCCGATAAACTCTGGTCGGTAAATAAAAAGCAAAACCAGGGCGGCCGCGAACGCTAACCGAAGCGCGGCCCCTTTCGCCCATTCCCCTTTTTGTTTTATATTCTTCTTGACTCCGACGGCGGAAATTCCCCAATATAAAAGGAAAGCGAGCCAGCAAGCGACGATAAACCAATCCAATATTTTCATATCAGTTAATTTAAACACGATTTAAACCAAATCAAAAATATCGCAATCTTGAATTAAAAGAAATATTGGTTTAATCTTCTTTTAACGGAGGCGTGGCCGAGTGGCTGAAGGCAGCATCCTGCTAAGATGTTAACCGGGAAACCGGTTCGAAGGTTCGAATCCTTCCGCCTCCGCCAGATGTCC
>CAZODS010000052.1:0-3686 GCA_964578705.1 uncultured Candidatus Saccharibacteria bacterium | reverse complement strand
TCAGGCCGGCCGGCTTTATTTTTTATTTTTTGGGCGTTAATTTAGTCGGCTTTTCTGACGCCGCTTATTTAACGGTTAAACATTATTTTAATTCTCCTTTGAGCTGCTCTATTTTGGAAGGATGTGATAAGGTAGCGGCGAGTTCGTACGCCGTCTTTTTTGGCGTCCCTGTCCCGCTTTTAGGGGTTATTTTTTATCTGGCTTTTTTTATTTTGTTTTTTGCCTATATTTTTAATTTTAAAAGAAGGGGGGTTGTTAAATTTATGGTTTT
Source organism: uncultured Candidatus Saccharibacteria bacterium (assembly GCA_964578705.1). Taxonomy (GTDB): domain Bacteria; phylum Patescibacteriota; class Minisyncoccia; order UBA6257; family 2-01-FULL-56-20; genus JAMDBA01. Next base: position 3,415 of record CAZODS010000052.1, on the reverse strand, counting down.
CGCGGGATTTTTGGGCGTTATTTTTTCGGCGTGGCTTTTATTCGTCCAGATTTTTATCATCGGGGCGCTTTGTGTTTATTGTCTTATTTCCGACGCCGCCGCCGCGGTTATATTTGCTTTAAGCCTGATTCTTAATTTCCAGCTTGGCGAAAAATAAGCCCCGCCTTATGTAGGCGGGGCAAGTTTTATTGGCTAGTTGTCGGCGCTCTGGCGGAGCATCGGTTCGCCGCATTTTTTGCAGTTTATGCCGTCTCCGGAAGAAACAGGTTCGCCGCAAATCGGGCAGGTTTTTGCAATATTTTTTTCCGCGCAACGGCAATCTTCGCAGTCTCGGCAATTTCCGGGTTTGTTTTTTCGCGGCTTATGCCTGAATTTTGGGTAACGAACTATCAATTTCATTTTATACCTCCTTATAATGTTCTACGTAAAAGATTACGCAATGCCCTTAAGCAAGTCAAATAAAAGCCCCCGAAATTATCGGGGGCTCAAAATTATTTAAGGAGATTGAAGCGTTTAAAGCGGAAGCATCTCTTTCTCAAGCAAACGGATAAGGAATCTTATCGGAGCTCCGGCGGAACCTTTGGCCAGATATTCATCCGAGGAAGCGGTCATTCGCGGCGCCATATCAATATGGAGCCACGGAACTTTCGATTCCTTAACGAACTGGTAAAGGAAAAGGGCGGCGGTTATGGCGCCGCATTTGGATTTCCCCATATTTTTCAAATCGGAAAAATCGCCTTTCATTTCTTTTTCGTAATCCAGCTCAAGGGGCAGAGGCCACATCAGGTCGCCGCTTTTCTCGCCTATTTTTTTGGCTATGCCTTCCATGTTTTCGCTGTTGGCTAAAACAACCGAATATTTATTGCCGGCCACGCGTTCAGCCGCGCCCGTTAGGGTGGCAATATCAACAATAAGCTTCGGCTTGTAATTTTTAACGGCGTAAGTTAACCCATCGGCAAGAATTATTCTTCCTTCGGCGTCGGTGTCTTCTACTTCGACGGTTTTTCCGGAAAGCGTTTTGATGATGTCGTTCGGGCGGTAGCTTGAATCTGAAGGCATATTTTCAACCGCTGGTATCAGTCCGACGATATTTTTCTTGAGCTTGAGTTTTGTCGCCAAAATCAAAGCGGCCAATACCGCCGCGCCGCCGCTCATATCCATATGCATCTCGTTCATACTATCGTCGGTTTTTATATTAAGTCCGCCGCTGTCGTAAGTTACGGCCTTGCCCACCAAAACTACGGGCTTTTCTTCTTTGGCGCCGCCTTCATATTCCAAGATGATAAAGCGGGGGCTATTTTTTGAACCTTTACCTACGGCCCATATGCCGCCCATCCGGGAAACGTCGGTTTTTATAAAACATTTAAGTCCTACTTTTTTCGCCGCCTTTTCCGCGTCAAGCGCAAGCGCTTCAGGGGTCATATTACTTCCTGGTTCGTCAACCAAAGCGCGGGCATAGTTAATCGTTTCGCCGATCATTCGTCCTTTGGAAAACCCTTTTAGGAAATCCGTGTTTAAAGCCGATTCGCCGTAGATGATTATTTTTTCCACCCGGTCGGCTTTTTCGGATTTATAGCGGTCAAATTCAAAATTTGCCATTTCAAAATTGATTGCCAGTATCTCGGCCAGTTCGCCGAGACTAACATCGCTTGGCAGCAAGTTCATTTTTTTAAAATCGTCGGCGTCTAAGCTGAAGGAGCGTATCTTTTCGTTTTTCGCCATAGCCACGATTCTCCGGGCAAGCAAAATAAGTTCCTTTCGGTTCATTATTTCAGATACTTTCATTATTAAACTAGGCGGAACGATCCGATCTTTTCCTTCTTTAGTAAAAACAACTTCGGCTAATTCTTCTTTTGGCTTCAGCCATTCTCTTTGGAATTTTGCTTCAATCATTTTTTCTCCTTTTTTCAATCAAAATAAGCTGATGGTATTATTGATTTTTTTAATAAAAAAGTCAACTCCTAATCGCTTATCTGTATCGGTCCGCGCTTGGAAATTGTTGAAGTCGTTTGAAATTGGATATATCATTTAGGAAATGGAAAAGGAAAATTTCAAACCAAAAGAAAAGCCGGCCCAAATTATTGAGGGGGCAATGGAAAAATTTGGCGATTTTTCCGGCTTGCCGGAAGGAGTTAATAAAGATATGGTTGATATTTATTTGGGAAACGACGGAAAATACCACTGGCATTTGAGGCCCGAATACATTGCCGACGAAAAAGAAAAGAAAAATTATTCGAAAGAACGAAATGATTGGGAAAAATAAAAAAATGGCCAAACTTGTTTTTGACATCGAAACGGTTGGCGAAGATTTTGACGCCGCCGACGAAACAACAAAAGAACTACTGACCCGCTGGATTAAAAAAGAATCTAAAGACGAAGCGGAGTATCGGGCGGCTTTGGATGATTTGAAAAACGATCTCGGTTTTTCGCCTTTAACCGGCGAAATAGTCGCTGTCGGCGTTTTTGACCCGGACAAAAACCAGGGAGCGGTTTATTTCCAGTCGCCCGGCAAAAAATCGGTGGAATTTTCCGAGGGCGGAATAAAATTCAAGCCGATGACGGAAAAGGAGATGCTTGAAAATTTCTGGCAGGGAGCCAAGAATTACGATGAATTCGTCAGCTTTAACGGCCGGGCGTTTGACGTTCCGTTTTTGATGGTCCGCTCGGCGGTTAATAAAGTAAAACCGACGGTTAATCTTATGCCTTACCGCTACGCCACTTCGGCACGCTATCCCGACGAAGTCGTTCATATCGACCTTTTTGACCAGCTGACTTTTCAGGGCGCGGTCAAGAAAAAAGGCAGCCTGCATATGTGGAGCCGCGCCTTCGGAATAAAAAGCCCGAAAAGCGAAGGCGTAACCGGCGACGATGTCGGCCGGCTGTTTAAGGAAAAGAAATACGAAGACATCGCCAGATATAACGTCGGCGACCTGCGGGCGACGGCCGAGCTTTACGATTATTGGCAAAAATATTTCAAATTTTAAGCATTTCAGCGTTCCGTGGAATGTTGAATTGCCGCTAGTGGCAGTATTAAAAAAGCCTCCCGATAAACGGGGGCTTTTGAATAAAATTATTCAACCAGCTCAATTATTTCTTCGCAGTATTCCGCGTAAGGCCTGATGGCGATGTAGTTTCTTGAAAAAAGCAGTTTCGGATTGATTTTTTCAATCATTGCCTGAACCGGAGAATGGGTCGCGTATTTGCAAACCATCCGCGTGTCCATCCCGAGTTTTTTAATCGCTTCAAGATAGGGGCAAAAATCATAACTTCTCCAGACTATCTTTTTGGCGGTTTTTTCGATAATCGGGACTTCTTCCGGATTTAATTTCATATACTCAAAAAGGACGAGTCGGAACGCTTTTTCGACGTCGGTTCCTTTCAATTTAAGGTTGTTTTTGTGTTCTTCGAACCAGGC
>CAZODS010000051.1:0-3696 GCA_964578705.1 uncultured Candidatus Saccharibacteria bacterium | reverse complement strand
ATTATTAACGATGAATCCGGTTTTGCCGTTTTCAACTACTTCCGGAACCGATCCCCTGTTAAACGCGATAACCGGAGCGCCGCAGGCCATTGATTCTATCATCACCAAACCGAACGGCTCTTCCCATTGTATCGGGACTAGCGTCGCCTTCGCTTTTTGATAATAGGACGCGAGCTGTTTGCGCGGCACTTCTCCAATATATTTAATTTTGTTGTTTAATCGCGGCTTAATGTTTTGCTCCCAATATATTCCCTGATTGGGAGCGCCTATAATCAATAATTTCTCTCCTGTTTTTTCGGCTGCCCAAATAGCTTGAGCCACGCCTTTTTCTGGAAGAAGCCGCCCCACAAACAATAAATAATCTTCCGGCTTGTCGGAAAAAGAAAAATTATTAATATCAACACCGTTATAAACTGTCGCCAAATAGTTGAGATTTGGCGCCGGAAGGCGTTGGGCTTTGCTTATAGAAACATAGTGTTGATTAGAAGACGAGAACATTTTGAATATTTCACCGCGCCAGGAATAAATAGGATCATGCAATGTATAAACCGTAGGAATATCGCGGATGGCGTAGGCAAGGGGTAGCGCCCGGTCAACAGGATGGATGTGCAAAATATTAAATTCTCCTTTTAAGGCGCGGCGGTACATCTCGGCTATCAAAAATTGATCCCATAAATTATACAGTTTTGACACTTCGGCTCCGCCGATGCCGGCTAATTTCAGCACCGCGCTCCCGCCCTGTTTAAGCGCCTCCAGACCGGCCGTTTCCAATTTAACGCCCTCAATCCGCGACCCTTTGGGCGCAAAAAACGTCACTTCGTGTCCCTTTTTAATCAGCCCCCGGCTCACCTCGACGGCAATATCCATCGGAGCGTAAATAATGCCCTTAGGAGGCGGCGTAGTGAACTGGCCCGTTACCATTGTCGCTATTTTTAATTTTTTCATTAGCGCTTTAAAACGTCGTAATAAAATCTTTCATATTTTTCAGCCATAATTTCTTTGCTGAAATATCGTTCTACCCGAGCGCGAGCCGCGGCGCGGTCAAGCTTGTCTACGTTTCGCATCGCTTCAACGAGCTTGGAAATATCGCTTTCAATAACAAAACCGGTTTTTCCGTCTTCTATAAGTTCCGCCATAGATCCCCGGTTATACGCGATAACCGGCGTGCCGCAAGCCATCGCTTCGGCAACAACCAAACCAAACGGCTCGTCCCATTCTATTGGGTACAACAACGCCTTGGCGTTTCCGTAGAAATCAGACAACTGATTTTCGGCCAACTCTCCGACATATTGAATATCGCCGTTAAGATGAGGCTTTATAATTTTTTCGAAATAGTCGGTCTGGGTAGGGTCAATGCGTCCGGCAAGCAATAATTTTACTTTCAGCCGTTCGGCGGCCGCAATAGCATTCTCCACTCCTTTATGCTTATTCATTCTGGCAATCCACACGAAATGATCGCCTCCTTTTTTATTATAAGCAAAATGGCTAAGATTGATCCCGTTATAGACAACCCGGCTGAGCGGCAAGCGCGCCATAGAAATTTTTCTGGCAGCTTCGCTGATAAACGCGATATTAGTCCGGTACCCTTCTTCGTTAAAAAGGCGGAGGCGGTCGTCTTTATCCGCGTCGGCGTTAGTTCTGTATAAAGGATTGTGCATTGTATGCACCACGGGCGCCGCGGTTAACCCCTGAAAGAAAAGCGTCCATAAATCAAGATGCGAGTGGATAATGTCGAATTCTCCCGCATTGGCCATCTCAAACGCTTTTGATAAATTGCGCAGATTCCACACCGGATTAGACCAGGCTATATTGGCTTCTATAAGAGGTCGGGGAAAAACAGAAATGAGTCGGGCCGACGTTATCGAACCGGGAGCGGCAAAAAGCGTCACTTCGTGGCCGCGTCGCGTCAATTCTTCGGTTAGCATTGAAACGATACGTTCTATCCCGCCGTATTTTTGAGGCGGGATCGGAAACCATAGCGGAGCAATCTGAGCAACGCGAAGTTTTTTATTCTTCATTTAAAATATTCTTATATATTGTTTCGTACTCGCTAACCATGCGAGTAAGCGTAAATTTTTCTTCAACCCTCTTCCGGCACGCGCGTCTGTCTATTTCTCCAACGCGACCCATAGATTCAATCATCTCCTCCTCCGTGTTTACTATAAATCCCGTTTTTCCATGCTCGACTACCTCCGGGACAGATCCCTTATTAAAAGCGATAACCGGCGCGCCGCAAGCCATTGCTTCTATCATCACCAGACCGAATGGCTCCCGGCGATCAATCGGGAAAAGCAACCCTTTGGCGTTCTTAAGCAGTTCTATTTTTTTGTCAAAATCAACCTGCCCAACGAATTGGACGTTATCCTTATTTAAGAACGGCTGGAGCTCATGAACAAAAAAGAGGCTCTCCTTGGCTCCGACGACGTTGCCGGCAACTATGATTTTTACGCCTGCCCGCTCGGCTACTTTTATGGCGGTAATAACCCCCTTTTCCTTATTGAGCCGGCCAAGATATAAAAAATAATTTTCCGGATTATTATTAAACGTATATCTTTTCACATCAATGCCGTTATAAACAACCCCGGCAACGGGAATATCGTAATCTTCCATACTTTTTTTGTGATCTTGAGATATGGCGCAAAAAGCGGACTTCGGATAAGCGCGCATAACCTCGGCGTATTCGAACGAAACGGGACGATGGACGGTAGTCAAAAAAGGAGGACAGTCGTCTATAAGAGTAAGGGGAAGCGGAAAAAAATTAAAATGGTTGTGGATTATATCGAATTTGCCGAAGCGGCTGGAAATTTCTTTTATAGATTGAATAATCGGCGCATGAGGATTACGCATATTTTCCTGAAGCCAAATGCTCTGACCGACTAACGGAACCAATTTTGCGCGAGTAGCCGAATCGCCGGAGGCAAAAAGAGTCAGGTCGTATTTCCGGGCCGTCAATTCTTCAATCAAGCTATAAAGCATAAGCTCGATTCCGCCGTAAGTTTTCGGCGGAATGGGAAGCCATAAAGGAGCTATCTGCGCTATTTTTAAAAATTTTCTTTTTTTAAATAAGTTTGCCCTTATTATTTTAATGGGATTAATACTCATATAAATATTTTATCATTTTATCGGCAAACAAAAAAACCCGCCTGTTATAGGCGGGATTATGTTCTTTATTTTGTTTCCGGTTGAGCGGACGGAGTTTCGGCCGGCGCGGCTTTTGCTTTTTCGGCAGCCGGACTTTCCGGCGACGGGCTTCCAGTTTTTTTCTTGATATGAATGGCAATTTTCGGTTCCTTGATAACGCCGTTTTTAACCAGAAGATTATGAACCGTCGCTGTCGGCCGCGCGCCGACGCCAAGCCAGTGTTTTACCCGTTCTTCGTTACAAGCGAATTTTTTGGTTGTCGGACTGTAAGAGCCGACGTCATCGGTCGAACGACCGTTGAGCTTGGTCCGCTTTTCCTGGACGACCAGCCTAAAACTCGGCTGATGCTTTTTCCCTACCCTTTTTAATTTAATCATTAACATAGTTGTATATTAGTTTGCCAAATGGATTTAAAAAGTCAAATTCTACGGCAGAAAACCTTTTAAGCAATTTCTTTTCCCCGGCCAAAATACCAGAGGTCCGGGCGCTGCATATTCGGCCATCGTAAAGGGCGGACCAAATTTTTATTTTTCTAATTGGCGGGAGCTGAGGGAA
>CAZODS010000050.1:1403-3817 GCA_964578705.1 uncultured Candidatus Saccharibacteria bacterium | reverse complement strand
CCGTTCCGGCAACCTTAAAATCCATATCTCCATGATGGTCTTCCGGCCCCTGAATGTCGGTTAAGATTTTGTAATTTCCTTTTTCATCCATCATCAAACCCATCGCTATGCCTCCCACCGGTTTTCTTATCGGCACGCCGGCATCCATCAGTGAAAGCGAACCGGAGCAAACCGTCGCCATCGAAGATGAGCCGTTGGAACCGAGAATTTCCGAAACCAGACGGATAACGTAAGGAAACTCTTCAACCGGAGGAATCATCGCAGCCAGAGCTTTTTCGGCCAAAGCGCCATGCCCCAGCTCGCGCCGGCCGGGTCCGCGGAAAGAACCGATTTCGCCGACCGAATAAGGCGGAAAATCGTAATGAAGTATAAATCGCTTTTTGATATCCTGACGCATTGTGTTGATTAACTGCTCCGAACCGGGCGCCGCCAAAGTGGTAATCGCCAAAGCCTGGGTTTCGCCGCGGTTGAAGAGCGCCGAACCGTGAGTCCGGTTCAAAACTCCCACTTCGGCCGATAAATTCCGGACCTGATCCATCTTCCGACCGTCGGGACGCATTTCTTTCTCCACGGCATTTTTATGAACCAGCTGATTCGTCGCTTCCTCGAATAAATTAATAACCACGTTTTCGTTAAAATCTTTTTCTTTGCCGCCGGCAAACAGGCTTGTTTTAACGTGCTCGAAAAGTTCTTTCTGAAGCGCTTCCAGCTTGCCGTAATGATCGGCTTTCGTCGGCTGATAAACCGCTTCTTCCAGCCGGGGCGCCAAAAAATCTTCAACTGTTTTTTTGAGGGCGGCATCCGGCTCGAATAAATTAACCTCCGATTTTTTCCGGCCAATTTCGGCCGTTATTTTATTTTGAAAATCAACAAGACCGTCTATTTCTTTTTGGGCCAGCTTAAACGCTTCAACAATATTTTTTTCCTGAGCCTCACCCCCCTTAAGCTCAATCATACTTATCTTTCCTTTCGGGCCGGCGGCGAAAACTTCAAATACCACGCCGTTTCCTTTTAGCTCTTCAGCCGAAGGATTAACAACGTAATTATCTTTAATTTTGGCGACTCTAATGCCGGCAGCCGGACCCTGCCAGGGAATATCCGAAACTGATAAGGCGGCCGAAGCTGCGGTCAAGCTCAAAAAATCCGGGTCGTTTTTTTCGTCATAAGCCAGAACAGTCGTCACCACCTGAATGTCTCTCCTTATTCTCTGGTCAAAAAGCGGCCGGATAGTCCGGTCAACCAGGCGCCCGGATAAAACCGCCTCATCGGAAGCCCGGCCCTCGCGCCGCAAAAAGCGGCTGCCCAAAATTTTTCCGGCAGCGTAAAACTTTTCCTCGTAATCGACTCTTAACGGCAGGTAATCCGACTCGCTGTCTTCTTTGGTCATAACCGCCGTCGCCAAAACAGCTGTATCGCCATATTTCGCCAGAACGCTGCCGTTTGCCTGCTCCGCCAAATAAAAAAATTCGAGGCTTAATTCCCTCCCCGCGACCGATGTTTTGTATATTTTTTTGTTGTTATCCATATTTTTGTTTTGTTTTTATATTTTATTTATTTTATTTCTTTATAATCACCCTCGGTATTTTTTCAATATCGGTGAAATTATCGGTCGCCTCCTGCAGCTTGGCCGAAGCGGTTCTTTTGAAAGCCGCCACTTCGACGAACTTTCCCGCCCCCCATTTCAAATAATCCACCAGCGGCAGAAAATCGCCGTCGCCGGTAACCAGAATAACGACATCCAGGAAATTAGACATCCTGATGGCGTCAACAGCCATTCCGACGTCCCAATCGCCTTTCTTAAAACCCCCCGCGTAAACCTGAAGGTCCTTAACCCGCAGCTCCAATCCGGCTTTTTCCAGAGCGTCAAAAAAAGAAGCTTCGCCGGCGGCCGTTTCGCTTTTAACGACGTAAGCCATTGAGCGGATTAGAATCCTCCCCTGGAGAAGGTGGTTTATCAGAACGTTATAATTGACGCGCCCGTGATAAAGATTTTTTGCCGAATGGTAAAGGTTCTGAACGTCGATAAAAATTCCGACCCGTTGCGCCGGATGTATTTCTTTTTTGGGAATCATTTTTTAAGGTCAAGCTTCTTGATGAGCTTTTCGTAAATTTTGACGTTGTGTTCCTTGAGGTAGCCCAAAAGTTTGCGCCGGTGGCTGACCATCTTCAAAAGCCCCCGCCGCGAGTGGTTGTCTTTGGGATTTTTCTTGAGGTGCTTGGTCAGCTCCTCGATTTGCCTGCTCAAAACGGCGGCCTGAACCTCCGCCGAACCGGTATCTTTTTCGTGCCTGGCGTTTTCTTTTATGATGTTTTGCTTCGTTCTCTTCTTTAACATTAAAATTATTATAACAGTATAATCGGAAAAAATAAAATTGTCAAAGCATATTACCTTAAGCCGCTTATAAAATTTTTGA
>CAZODS010000050.1:0-1303 GCA_964578705.1 uncultured Candidatus Saccharibacteria bacterium | reverse complement strand
ATTTTATTTATATACAAATAATTTATAAATTTATAAGCAAAATCAAATGACACCCTCTTCCGATCATTATCCCTATAATTAGTTAAAAACAAAGATAAGTAGCTGCTCCTTAGTTTATTAAATTCATCATTAAATAATTTTATAATTTGTTTTTGCTCCGCAATTGGTATTTTTTCTTTGGAAACTAAATATATCATATGACGGGACGATTCTTTGCTTACTAAACACTCAACTCCGTATTCCTTAATATTTTCAAGAGCTATTCTCCCTTCTTCCGAACCGCTATCAATCGCTTTTAGTAAAATTATATTTGAGTTAATAATATCATGAACATCTTTGGAAACTTCCAAATTTATTCTATCGTCAATATGATTAAGGGCGGCTTTTATTTTGATCGGACCGTTTTCTATGTCGCTTTCAGTTAGCCTATAAATGCCTAAAATGTTTTTTTGATTTTTAATTGTCGAAAACATATCCCCGCCAATAGACCAATGGAATTGCCTGCGCAATTCAATATTAATAATTTTATTTCCAGGATAAATATGGGTTTTAATAACAAACTTATCGTCGTAGAGATTTTTCTTGCTGTAATAAAATGATATTACGTTATAAGTGGTGTCGGGAAAAACCTGCTGCTTAAAATAATTCATTTCAATTAATCTGAATTTTGAAAAAAATAAATCTCTTGCTTTCGTAGAATTTTCCGCTGATAGAAAATTTATAGGAACAATAAAAATACCTTCATTGCTGTTTATTGCGGAAGCAAGCGCCATTTGGTATAAATCTTCAAATTTATGATTGGAAAAATATTTATTTTTTGTGTCTTGGCTGGCTTTATTGATGTTAAGATAAGGAGGGTTAGTTAAAACAAAATCGTAATTCTTTGGATTATTTAGACTGTCATTAAAAAATATTTTTTTATTATCTGCGTATTTTTTATCGACATCGTAACCCTTTATGGTTTTAGCGCCATTTTTATTAGCCCATTTTATTAAATCTCCGCCGCCGGCAAACGGATCGACAACGCTCTTTCCTTTAATAAATTTTTCCAATCCGCTTAAAATATAGTCCGAGTTCGTTGTAAAGAATTGCCCCAATTGCTTTTTCTTCATCTTTTTATTAATTATACAAATTTTTATTCTAATTTACACCGAATTCCGCGCGTTTTTTCAAAAATAAATTGACAAAAGGCGCTCTTTGGGATTATAAATAATTCAGAACATAAATAATACAAAAGGAGAAAGCCGTGGTGGAAATAAGAGCAAATGAAGCGGCGAAAGTTCCTATATACACGAAAGCGCTG
>CAZODS010000049.1:1373-3862 GCA_964578705.1 uncultured Candidatus Saccharibacteria bacterium | reverse complement strand
GTCCGCAATGTTTCGGTTAAGTTAAAAAAAGAAGTTTTTGCGGAATACGGCCTGACTTATCCCCAGCCTTATGGCGCTTACGAGGTTGACCATTTGATTCCGCTCGCTTTGGGCGGCAACAACGACATCGCCAATCTGTTTCCCGAGCCGGCCAAGCCGGTCCCGGGTTTCCGCGAAAAAGACGTGGTTGAAATTTATTTATATCAAGAAGCCTGCGCCGGCCGCGCCGATCTGGAAAAAGCCCAGGGTGAAATCGCCGATAACTGGCTGGCCGTTTATAACAATCTTACACCAGACCAGATAGCGAAAATAAAGTCCAAATACGGCAGCTGGTCGCAATAAAATCATGCCTTCGCATCTCATATTTTTCTTAAGCATACTTTCTTTTCTTTCGGGAGTGGCTTTTGCGGGCCTGGGGCTTCCGTTTTTGTTTGTTCTGGCGCCGGCGGCGGTTTTATTCGCGGCATTATTTATTTCAAACGCGGGCGCCAAAATTTCCGTTCTCGCCGCGGCGCTTCTTATTCTCGGCAGTTTTTATTATTTTTTAAACGATTATCGCTACCAAACGCTTGTCGCTCAATTGCCTTCAAGCGGAGAAGTGACGGGGCTGGTGGTCGGCCAGCCGAAAAGCGACGCCGAGACTGGCGTCCAATCTTTTTACCTTCAAACTAAAGCCGGAAAAATTATGATTGAAACCGGCCCGGCGCCTTCTTATTCTTATGGCGACACGCTGGCGGCGGCGGGTGGCATTAAAACTCCGCCGCAAAATTATTACGGCCAATATCTGGCCAAAGAAGGGATAGTTGGCGTAATGAATAATCCCGGCCTCAGCCGGCTTGCTTCCGGAGGAGGAAGCAAGATAATCGCGTTTCTTTTTAATATAAGAAAAGGCGTAAGCGGTTCGTTTAAAAGTTTGCTCGCGCCGGAAGAAGCGGCGTTTCTTTCGGGCGTCACTCTGGGAATCAACAGTGATTTATCCAAGACTTTCCTCCGGAATCTCTCTTTGAGCGGCGTCCGGCATCTTACGGCTATTTCCGGCCTTCATATGACTATCGTAATTTTTATAATTTTTACGATTTTCTTGTATTTTTTGCCTCGCCGGTACGCGTTTATTTTAACTTTTATTTTTGTCTGCCTTTTTGTCGCGCTTACCGGCTTTACCGTTTCGGCGATAAGGGCGGCTTTAATCGCGTTTATCGCCGGATTAGCGAAGGAAACAGGGAGGCTTTACGCGCCTCATAACGCTTTGGCTTTGGCGGCTCTTGTTTTGGTTTTGTTTAATCCGAAAATTTTGGTTTTTGACGTCGGCTTTCAGCTGTCTTTTCTGGCCGTCATTTCGATTATTTATTTTATGCCTGTTTTGCGTCATCTCCTTAAAACTGACGACTCGCCGGGATTTATGGGGTGGAAGCAGTCGCTCCTTATTACCGTTTCCGCCCAGCTGATGACGGCGCCGATTCTTATCGCCCAATTTCAAAATTTTTCACTGATAGCGTTTGCCGCCAACGTGCTTATACTATTTACCATTCCTTTTATAATAGGGCTGGGATTTTTGATGAGCTTTTTATATTTCTTATTCGTTCCTTTGGCTTCACTGATAAGCTTTATTGTGGCGCCGCTTATAGATTATGTTATTTTTATAGTAAACCTGTTCGGCCGGTTCGCCGTTTTGTTCAATCCCGATCTTGGTTTTGCCGGCATGGCGGCGTATTACGGGATCATCGTTTTATTGATGTATTGGTTTTATCAGCGGCGCGCCAAAAAAGCCGTGAAAATAAACGTTAACGCTCAACCGTAGCGCCGGGTTTAACAAAAAATATTATGGCCAATAAAACCAAATCAATCATCGGAATTTCAATAATCGCGCTTGTTGTTTTATTTATCGGCGTCGCGCAAAAATCCAAAGGGCTTTCCGGATTTTTCGCCTTCTTACAAACCGGTAAATTTCAGGCGGAAATAGCGGCGACTTCAAGCCTTCCGGCCGGCAGCCAAAATTCTTCCGCCTCCAAAGCCGCGGTCATTAAACCGTGCGATTTTAATACTTCGCTTCAGCCGGACGCGGGAAAAATAATTTTCAAGGAAATCGCCTGGATGGGCGACAAGGATAGCCCTTCCAACGAATGGTTTTCAGTCCAAAAAACCGCTTCCGGCAGCCTGGATATTTCCGGGTATCAAGTGATTAGCCAAAGCCGGCAAATTCAAATTATCCTGCCGCCGAAAACGGTTTTAACTGACCAAGAGCCGATTTATATTTTAGCCAGGAATAAAAGTATTTCCGGTATTGAGCCGGACCTGATTTTTTCCGGTGTTATTAAAAATAGCGATGACGGATTGCGCTTGTTTGGAAATAATTGCCGGTTGCTTGACCAGGTTTCGGCCAATCCCGACTGGCCGGCCGGCATTGCTTCGCCTGATTATTTAAGAGCGGAGCGTTCCGCCGACCTTTCCTGGTATACTTACGGCGAAAATATCGTTAAACCTGCCGCGTC
>CAZODS010000049.1:0-1273 GCA_964578705.1 uncultured Candidatus Saccharibacteria bacterium | reverse complement strand
GCGAAATTCCGGCCGGAAAAAGTTTCAGCCGCGTTTCCTGGACAAACGGGGATTTTATCGTCAGCGATCCGACGCCCCAAAATTCATCGGGCGCTTAAATACCTAAGGCTTTATAGTTTTGGCGTTTCAGTTTAATTTAAGCATTGCTTATCCGGCGCTATGACGCGTCATAGCGCCGGATATTTATATTAATTTTTGCGAACTTATTATTTCGGCGGGACTTGAATTGAGTCTTTTTTTATCGCTATGACGCGTCATAGCGCGCTTTTCGGAAACGATTTATTGTTGTTCGCGCCGGCGGTGATGACAATAATTTTGCTATGACGCGTCATAGCATTTATTTTTATTATTTTTTCGCGGACGCGGATTTGCCGCGAGATTAAGCAATAAGACGACTGTTTAACCTAAATTTTCCACCAAAAAACTGGCGATAATAGCCGCCGTTTCGGCGCGCAAAACCAGTTTTCCAAGATTGGCGATTTGGCAGCCGTTTTCTTTAGCCAGGCTAAGTTCTTCTTCCGTCCAGCCGCCTTCGGGACCGATAAAAATCCCGATTTTGCCGCCGGTTTTTGCTTTAATATCTTTGGCGGCAAGCAGGCCTATTTGGTCAAAAATAAAATTGGAGTTGTTGTCTTTGGCTATTTCCAGCGCTTCTTTGAAGTTGAGTGGCAGATTTAATCTGGGCAGAATGCCTCTTTCGGATTGTTCGGCGGCTTCCTTAATGATTATTTTCAGCCGCTCCTGATTAATACCGGTTTTAACGGTTCGCTCGGCGATAATGGGCGTTATTTCTTTTATTCCCGCTTCAACCGCTTTTTGGACGGCAAGCTCAAAATTTTGTTTTTTTAAAATCGAAGCGTAAAGGATGCCGTAAACAGGGGATTCATTTTTATTTTCTTTTATGCTTATAATTTTTAATTCTATTTGGTTGGCGGAAATTTTGATTATTTCAGCCTCCGCCTCCTTAAGTTTTCCGTCGGCTAAAAAAATAAGGCTGCCCGGCTTGAGCCTGAAAACGTTTTTTATCTGGTTAATAGATTCGCGGCCGGTTATTTCTAGGCGCTCTCCCGATAAATCAAAATCTCCCATAAAGCGTTGAATTTTCATACCACTTATCTTAACTTAAAAATTTATTTTACTCAATTTGACGCTTGCGTTGGATAAGTTATAAATAAGTTATCTATTGGTGGGGTGGCCGAGTGGTTTAAGGCGGCAGTCTTGAAAACTGCTATATCTGAAAGGGTATCGTGAGTTCGAATCTCACCCCCACCGC
>CAZODS010000048.1:1403-3935 GCA_964578705.1 uncultured Candidatus Saccharibacteria bacterium | reverse complement strand
TTTTGTTGCGGCGACGCCGTAAATAAAAAGCCCGATAATTTTATTATCGGGCTTTAAGTCGAAAATTTATTTCTCGTTTTCGCGCGCGCTAAACTCGCAAAAAATCCACGCCAAGGACATAATCTCTTTCATGGAATACGCAAAGAGTTTTTTTTCTTTGGCCGCGCAAGAATAAGAAAACGATCTTTCAAGCTTCTTCTTGCCGTTCCGGATAGGCATTTCAAAAGTTAAGGAGTAGTTAATGCCGCCGCCCGATTCTTTTTTTCTGAAATAAATTTCTGTTTTGCCGTAAATGGCGTAAAGCGTCGTCATCAGCGGACTCGGATCGGCCATGCCGTATCTCCATTTTATTAATTTATTCGCGGCAGTTAAACCAATTAAAAAGAAAATTTCTAAATAATGTTTCTTGCTCTGTCTTTTTTTAAAAATCTTCTTTAATTCTTTACGGAATTTTTCTTTTAAACTTTCTTTCTTCATGCTTTTACTCCTTTATTTATTCTACCCGCTTTCGGCGGGGCGAATATATTTTTAAGAACTGCTTTTATGATAAGGTTGGCTCGGCGGTCTCGTCAAGCGCTTGGCAAGTTTTGCCGGGCCGGATAATCTTCGGCGGAGACTTTGCTTTTTTAAAAATATCCTATAATATTGTAATTATGCTTAGTGAAGAAAAAATAAAAAAATACCAAAAAAAGCTGGAAGAAGAAAAAGCGCGGCTTTTGGAAGAAATAAAAAAAGGAGAGAAGGAAGAAGAATACGGCAACGACGTTGACCATTTTGACGAAGAAACCGACGAAGCGGAAGAAACGGCCATTCAGGGGGGCATTGATTACGACCTGAAAAAAAGAATCGGCGAAATTGACTCGGCGCTTAACGATATCATTGAAAAAAGATACGGCATTTGCAAAAAATGCGGCATGGAAATTTCCGAAAAAGTTTTGGATATCGCTCCCGAGTCCCGACTCTGCCAGCGTTGCAAATCCGAGGAAAAATAAATAAAAAATTTATGGCGCGACTGGCCAAAGTTTATTCAGCCGAACTTGAAGGCATTGCCGCCAAATTAATCGAGGTGGAGGTTGACTTGAATGCCGGCCTTCATAGTTTTAATATCGTCGGTTTGGCGGATAAATCTTTAAACGAGGCGCGCGAGAGAGTTAATTCGGCGCTGAAAAATTCCGGTTTTAAACCGACCAACCGCGATAACCGGAAAATTATCGTCAATCTGGCGCCGGCCGACGTCAAGAAAACCGGTTCCCAGTACGACTTGGCAATCGCTTTAGGTTATCTTTTGGCCAGCGGCCAGACGCTTAAAACAAATACTGCCGATAAAATTTTTCTTGGCGAGCTGGCTTTGGATGGAACCTTGCGACCGATAAATGGCGCCCTGAATGTCGCCCAAATGGCGGCGGAGAGGAAATTTAAATGCTTATTTCTTCCCGAAGAAAACGCCGCCGAAGCGGCCGTCATAAAAGAGCTGAAAATTATTCCTTTGAAAAACCTCAAAGATGCCGTGGAATTTTTGGAGGAAAAAATTTTTATCGAGCCGGCGATTTTTCAACCGCCGGATTTTAAAAATTTGGAAGATGTTGTTGATTTTTCTGAAATTAAAGGCCAGGAAAACGCCAAGAGGGCGATGACGATTGCCGCCGCCGGCGGGCATAATCTCTTGATGGTCGGTTCGCCCGGCGTGGGTAAAAGCCTGCTTGCCCAGGCGCTGGTTTCTATTTTAGCGCCCTTGACTCTGGAAGAAGCTATTGAAATAACGAAAATTTACAGCGCCGCCGGAATCAAAAACCGAGGGCTGATAACCAGGCGGCCTTATCGCGCTCCGCACCAGACCGCTTCGCCGGTGGCGCTGGTAGGCGGCGGCTCCACTCCGCGGCCGGGCGAAATCAGCCTAGCTCACCGAGGCATACTTTTTCTGGATGAGCTTCCGGAATTTCGCCGCGATCTGCTGGAGGCCTTGCGTCAGCCGCTTGAAAGCGGATTCGTCCAGATTACCCGGGTGAAAGAATCATTGAAATTTCCGGCGAAATTCACGCTGGTGGCGGCGATGAACCCGTGCCCTTGCGGTTATTACGGCGACCCGGAACATAAATGCACCTGCTCCGCCTACGACGTCATTCGCTACCAGAAAAAAATTTCCGGCCCGCTTTTAGACAGAATAGATTTACAGATTCACGTCGACCGCGTCAAAGTTTCGGAGCTGCGGAAAACCAAAAAAACGGAAAGCGAAAGCGGCAAGCTTAGGAAAAAAGTGGAAGCGGCGCGGGAAATCCAGAAAGAGCGCTTCATGAAAAACAATTTAAAAATCAGAACCAACTCGGAAATGAGTTCCAAGCAGTGCGAAACAATCATTGATTTTGATTCCGAAGCGGAAAAATTCCTGGAAACTTTGGATAAGGACTGGCTATCGCCCCGCGGTTATTACCGCTTATTAAAGGCGGCCCGAACCATCGCCGACTTAGAAGAAAGCGCCAAAGTGAAAGCCGAACATTTGGCGGAGGCGTTTAGTTATCGGCTGAAAGAAGAAGT
>CAZODS010000048.1:0-1303 GCA_964578705.1 uncultured Candidatus Saccharibacteria bacterium | reverse complement strand
CTTAATCTGGATTTTATCCGGCGCGCCTTGTTCTTTTTTATAAATTTTACTTTGGTTAATTTATCCACTTTTTTCTGGAGTTGGGAAAAATATTTTTTGGCTTCTTCGCCGTTTTTTTCTTTAACAAGCTCTTTGTATTTTTTGATAACCGCTTTCAGTTCCGAATGGCGATTTAAATTAACGGCGCGATGCCGTTTGTTTTGCCTTAAAGCTTTTTTAGCCGATTTGATTATCGCCATAACAATAAATTTAACAAAATAAAAATAAAAGTAAACCCCCCGCGTAAAAATCAGCCAACGTTCCGTTTTCGTGATATAATTTCAATAAATGATTTACAGTCTTAAAGGCAGTCTTGGCTTAAAGGGAGAAAATTTCGCGGTTGTTGAAGTCGGCGCCGGCGCGGTTGGCCTGAAAGTTTTTTTAACCAAAAGAACTTTGGAAAATCTGCCGAAAATCGGGAGCTTGATAAAACTTTTTTGTTTTTTAAATGTTAAAGAAGACGCCCTGGAGCTTTACGGATTTTTATCGGAAGAAGAAAAAGATTTTTTCGAGCTTTTGCTGACGGTTAACGGCGTCGGGCCGAAATCGGCTTTGGCTGTTTTGGAAGTTGACGATTTCAAAAACCTGGAGGCGGCTATCGGCGAAAACCGCCCCGACCTTTTTACCCGCGCTTCGGGAGTCGGCAAAAAAACGGCCGAGCGTATAATTTTGGAACTTGGCGGAAAAATTAAAAACTTGGCGGCGCCGGGAACGATTAAAAAAATGGAGATTGACGCCGACCTGGTTGAGGCGCTTGCGAGCCTCGGTTACCGCAAAGAGGCCGCCAAATCGGCTCTTTCCAAAGTGGATAAAAAAATAAACGTTCCCCAGGAAAGACTGAAAGAAGCTTTGAAAATTTTAGCGGCTAAATAAAACCTAAATACTAAGCAAACTTAATGGGGAAAATTTTTAAAGGAATAAAACGCCTTAAGCCGGTTAAGTGGCTGTCTTCTCGCTCAGCGCTTAATAAAACTTATCATTTGGGGCTGGCTTACGCCGGCTCGCTGATTTACGGGAAACCCAGCCGGAAAATTTTTGTTTTGGGAGTTACCGGGACCAAGGGCAAGACAACCGTTTTGGAATTGATTAATTATATTTTGGAAAGAGCGGGAGCGAAGACGGCTCTGCTTTCTTCTTTGCGGATGAAAATAGGCCGCGAAAGCCAAAAAAATATCTGGGACAATAC
This sequence comes from uncultured Candidatus Saccharibacteria bacterium, assembly GCA_964578705.1. Lineage (GTDB taxonomy): Bacteria > Patescibacteriota > Minisyncoccia > UBA6257 > 2-01-FULL-56-20 > JAMDBA01. The sequence goes on along the minus strand of CAZODS010000048.1, from coordinate 78 downwards.
GATGCCGGGGAGATTTTTTATCCAAAGGTTTTTAAGGAAAGCGGTGAGCCGCGGCTGCCAATACGCTTTAATAGAGGT
>CAZODS010000047.1:0-3969 GCA_964578705.1 uncultured Candidatus Saccharibacteria bacterium | reverse complement strand
ATTCGGTTTTCAACATTATCGCCGCGTCGGCGATAATTTTTTGTTCGCCGTCTCTCGGAGAAGTCTTGCCTTTAACGGCAATCGGCTGGCCTTCCTGCCAGAGATTATCGGTCTTTTTTAGGACTTCGCTAAAAACTACGACTTCCACCGAGTCTCCGGATAAATCTTCCAGCTGGGCGAAAGCCATCGGCTGATTTTTTTTGGTTAAAATCCGCCTGACTCTCGTCACTAAGCCGGCAATCCTGACCGGCGTTCCCGCGCCCGGAGAGTTTTTAATTTTGCTTATAGGAATTATTTTAAGCTCGGCGATGCGGTTTTTATATGAATCAAGCGGATGGCCGGAAAGATAAATGCCGATAAGTTCTTTTTCCCAGGCCAATTTTTCGGCGGCAGTCGCCGGCGGAAAACTTTTTAATTTCAAAGTATTGGCCGGCACGGCGTTGCCGAATAAGGAATTACTCATCAATTGCCCGTTTTTTCTTAGAAAAGAATTAAATTTTAAAAGCTCGTCCATATTCTGAAGCGCCTGATTTCTTTCGACGCCCAGAGAATCCAAAGCGCCGCTTTTAATAAAGCTCTCCAGGGATTTTTTATTCAGGTCCTTATGGTTTACCCGCGCCAGAAATTCTTCCATATTTTTGAATTCTCCGCCGCGCATCCGTTCTTCGATAATGGCTTTGGCTACCTGATCGCCGATATTTTTAATCGCCACCAGACCGAACCGGATATTCTCGCCTTCGGGAACGAACTCGTAAAAACTTTTATTGATATCTGGAGGAAAAACTTCTATTTTATGCGCCCGAGATTCATTTATAAGAAAAGCTATTCTTTCGACGTCCTGAAGCTCGGAATTAAAAAGGCTGGCCATAAATTCAATGGGATAGTTTGATTTAAGATAAGCGGTTTGATAGCCGATAAGCGCGTAGCAGGCGGCATGGGAGCGGTTAAATCCGTAGCGGGCGAACGGCTCAAACCATTCCCAAATTTCTTTCGCCGTTGCTAAAGGAATTCCGTTTCTTACCATTCCGTTTATCATTTTTTCCGATTGTTCATCCAGCAGCTTTTTTATTTTTTTGCCGACTGCTTTTCGCAGAGTATCGGCTTCGGAGAACGTGAAGCCGGCCAGCTGTCTGGCTATTTGCATCAGCTGTTCCTGGTAAATGGCGATGCCATAAGTGGCTTTCAAAATAGGTTCGAGCTTGGGATGAAGATAAGTAACCGCCTCTTTTCCGTTTTTGCGGGCTATGTAGCGGGGGATCATTCCGGCATCCAATGGGCCGGGCCGGTAAAGCGCGTTCATGGCAATAATGTCTTCTACGTCGGTGGGTTTGAGTTCTTTAAGATAGCGGCGTATCCCTCCGCCTTCAAGCTGGAAAACGCCGGTAGTGTCTCCGTCGCGCAAAAGTTCGAAAGTTTTTTTGTCGTTAAGCGGAATATCGGATATGTTGATGTCAACGTCTTTTAATTCTTTTATCAGCCGGAGCGTGTTTTCGATAATGCTTAAATTTTTCAATCCCAAAAAATCTATCTTCAAAAGCCCCAGGTCTTCAACGGCGTGCATTTCAAATTGGGTGATAATCGTATCCTTGTCCTGAGGGGCGAATTGAAGCGGCACGTAATTGGTCAGCGGTTCTTTGGAAATAACCGTGCCGCAGGCGTGAACCGAGGCGTGGCGGGCGACTCCTTCCAGATGCTTCGCCGCCTCCATAAGTCTTTTGGCGTCGGCGTCTTTTTCTGTAATTCCTTTTAATTCCGCGACCTGCTCCAGCGCTTCTTTCAAATCCAGATGAGGCGGAATTAATTTTGCGATTCTGTCGCAAAAATCGTAAGAGAGGCCGAGCGCCCGGCCGACGTCCCTTATGGCGGCGCGTGAAGCCATTGTTCCGAAAGTAATGATGCGCGCCACCCGGTCTTTTCCGTATTTTGATTGGGCGTAAGCCAAAACTTCGTCGCGGCGGTTGTCGGCGAAATCTATATCTATATCAGGCATCTGAATCCTCTCGGGATTTAAAAATCTTTCAAAAAGCAGGCCGTATTTAAGAGGATCCAGCTCGGTGATATTTAAAACGTAAGAAATCAAGCTGCCGGCGGCCGAACCGCGTCCCGGCCCGACGGCAACGCCGTGGCTTTTTGCCCAGTTGATAAGGTCGGAAACAATCAGGAAATAGTCGGCGAATCCGGTTTTTTTAATGACGTCCATTTCGTACTCAAGCCGCGTTTTAAATTCTTCGGTCTGCTCTTCGGCGGAAAAATTATTTTTTATATTTTCGTCTATCGTTTTGCGCAGAAAAGAATTGGCCGTTTCGCCTTCGGGAACCAAGAAGCTGGGCAAGTGTATTTTGTTGAGCTCTATTTCCACATCGCATTGATCGGCTATTTTTCCGGTATTGGAAATCGCTTCCGGCAAATCTTTAAAAAGCTCGGCCATTTTTTCTCCGGACGCCATCGAAAAATCATCAGCTTTCAAAGTCAGCCGGTCGTCGTCGGTCAGCTTGTTGCCGGTTTGAACCGCCAAAAGAATATCGTGATATTGCGCGTCTTCCGGTTTGGCGTAATGGATGTCGTAGGTGGCAACCATCGGAATGCCGGTTTCCTCGGAAAGCTTGGGAATCATTTCTTTTATTTTCTCCGTCTCGGTTATTTTCGGATGATAGCCGATTTCCAGATAAAAATTTTCCGGGCCGAAGATGTCGCGGTACTCCAGCGCCATTTCTTTCGCTTCGCCGTAGCGGCCGGTCATAATCAGGCTACTTATTTCGCCGCCCAAGCAGCCCGAAAGGGCTATTAGCCCCTCGTGGTATTGCTTGAGTAAATCTTTATCTATTCTCGGTTTGTAATAAAATCCTTCCAAAAAAGACTTAGTTGAAAGTTGGATAAGATTTTTCCAGCCGGTTATGTTTTTGGCGAGAAGCGTGATATGGAAATAACGCTGGTCGGCTTCTTTGGAAAATCTGTCACGAGGCGCGAGATAAGCCTCTATTCCCAAAATCGGTTTAATGCCGGCTTTTTTTGATTTTTTGTAAAACTCAATCGCGCCGTAAAGATTGCCGTGGTCGGTCAGCGCCAAAGCGTCCATTTTGTTTTCCTGGGCGCGGGCTATTAGCTGGTCGATATTCGCCAGGCCGTCAAGGAGGGAATAGTGGGAATGAGTGTGAAGATGAATAAATCGAGGCATTGTTTTTATGATTTTATAATAAAAGGACGGCTATTACAAAAAATTTATTGATTTTTTATGCTTTTTTGCTAAACTTCCAATAGAATAATTTATTCAAGGAGCGGCGCCGGGATATCTGGCGGAGCGAAAGCGGTTGCCTTATAAAGACAACGCGCGGCATTTGCCACCCTAGCTCAACGGCAGAGCAATGCTTTTGTAAAGCATAGGTTGTCGGTTCAAATCCGACGGGTGGCTTGTAAAATTTTAAGAGCGCTCCGCTGTTGTCGAAAAATTTTACAGGTCCGGTTTTTGTTTCGGACGGGAAATTATAATAATCGACGGCCCGGGTTCGGAAAAATAAAGCGGATAGTCAATGAATTTTATGGCCAGAGTAGTTCAGTGGTAGAACGCTTTCTTGGTAAGAAAGAGGTCGGGAGTCCGATTCTCCCCTCTGGCTCACGAATCGGGACAGTTGATTTGTTTGTTAATAATTGTTATCTTATTTTATAAGCATAGTTAATAAATAAAAAATTATGGCCAAATCAAAAAGAAGCGAAAATATAATCAGGTTGCGCTGTTCCAAATGCAAAAGGATTAATTATTTTACGCGCAAAAACAAAAAGAAAGTGGAGCGCAAACTGGAGCTGAAAAAATATTGCGCCTGGTGCCGTATGGCGACCGTTCATAAAGAGGTTAAAAAATAGCCTGATTACTTGACGCGCGCCGGAGAAGGGGAGCTTAGGTAAGTGGCATACCGGCGGTCTCCAAAACCGCATTCGGGGGTTCGATTCCCTCAGCTCCCGCCAGATAATTCG
>CAZODS010000046.1:0-4028 GCA_964578705.1 uncultured Candidatus Saccharibacteria bacterium | reverse complement strand
CGGCTTGGGTTGCGGGTGAACTTGGTATTACGAAATATTTCGCGCGGGTATTGCCAAGCCAGAAATCGGAAAAAGTTAAAATTTTACAATCAAAAGGAGAGCGGGTCGCGATGGTGGGCGACGGCATAAATGACGCGCCGGCGTTGACGCAGGCTGATTTGGGTATAGCTATTGGCGCGGGAACAAATGTGGCCATCGAATCGGCGGGAATTATTCTCGTTAAAAACGACCCCCGCGATATTCCAAAAATAATCACGCTTTCGCGACTAACTTACGCCAAGATGATGCAAAATCTTTTTTGGGCGGCCGGCTATAACGTAGTCGCTATTCCGCTTGCCGCGGGGGTGCTTGCTTCGCGCGGCATATTGCTTTCCCCGGCGGTTGGCGCCGTATTTATGTCTTTAAGCACGATTATCGTTGCGGCGAATGCGATGCTTTTAAAGAGGAAAAAACTTTAAAGGTCGGAAAAAATAAACAAATAAAAATAAAAATGAAAATTATCTGGAAAGTGCTTGCCTGGATATTCGTCGCCTGCGGGTTGTTGGCTTATCTTGCCGCCTGGTACGACTTATTTTTTGGCGTGAAAATACTGGGAATGGCGCCGGAATATATGTTTTACGACGCAATTTCCACCGGTATTTTCGGATTATTCTTTTTGGTTTGGGGGAAATTCAGCAAAGATTAATTGGTTTTAGTAGCTGACGATAATTTTTCGGCTTGAGATCAATTATAAAATGCCCGTTATAACGGGCATTTTATTTATAATAATTTTATCCGCCTGCGTGGGAATACCCCGGGCGTCCTCCTCCGCCAAGGCGTCGGATGGACGAATAAGACCGCGGAGCTTTATTTTCTAAAATTCCGCTTTAAACGTAAATCCTCCCAGGCGTTGCCAAACAATAAGGCGAGAAAAACAAGGGCGTAAATGATTGCCGCCCCGATATCGGTTGAGCCGGCTACGTAAGGACCTCCAAATCCTTCAGCAGTTGACCAAATAACCAAACTCATAGCGATACCGCCCCAGGTCGCAAGGCGGGGAAATATCCCCATAATAAGGGCAAGGGCAAGCGACGTCTCGGTAATCGCGATAAGAAGCGCGAACAGCTGCGGGTTGACGCCTACGATATTAATCCAAAGATTAATCCAATCTTTTACAAGCTGCGGCTGATTGCCAAGGTTTCCCGAAAGGTAATCGGTGAAGTTTAAAAAGAAATCCGGCTGCCATTTAAAATAAGCGTCGATTGCCCAAATAAACCCGAAGGCAATCCGTAATAGCGCAAATTTTCTTTTTTGATTCATAATTATATTTTACCATTATTGGCCGTGGAATAAATCCAATTTTTATTTGCCATTTGCGAATTCTTCCTTAATGAAGCCGGCGGAATTTGCTTTATAGTCATTTATTGTTTTTGTTATAATAAATAATTATATGGTAAATTTTCTGCGTATTTTTAAATTACTTTTGGAAAAGCTGGATAAATTTCGGGATGACGCGCTTTTTGTTTTTATTAAGCCGTATTGGCCGCGCGAAATAACTCCGAACCGCCTTACGTTTTTAAGAATTTTTATAGGCTTATTTTTATTTATTTCGTTATTTTATTTTAGTAATGCCAGCCAGATTTTAGTCGTATCTCTTTTTGTGGTCGGGGCGTTAACGGACTTGCTGGATGGTTCGGTCGCCAGGGCGCTAAATGAAGAAACCGCTCTTGGTATAATAATCGATCCGATTGCCGATAAAATTTTAATAATTCCGATTGCCGTTTATAGTTTGTTCAACTCTCATCGGTGGCTTTTTTTGACGATTCTTTTACTTGAAATTGCCGGCGGCTTATTGTCTATCCGCAACCAAAGCAATAATACAGTTGTAAAATCCAATATATTCGGAAAAGTAAAAATGGTTTTACAATCAATCGCTCTGGCGGGCATATTGATATTTTGGTCCAATAACCCGAATATGATTTTTATAGATATTCTTTGGCTTTCGGTTTTATTTTTAGCGGCGAGCGTTGTTTTTAAAATTGTAAGCGGCAAAAAAATCGTTAAAGCAATATAAAAGTGGCGTGATTTTAGATTAAATTAATCGCCGGCAAGAAAAATCCGCCTTGCGTCAGGCGGATTTTTTGGAAAGCGAATGCATAAATTTATTAAGAAGCTGTTTCTGGTCTTCGGAGAGGTTCGGCCAAAGAAGATTTTCCAGTCTCAAAATCGGTCTTTCTCTTTCTTCGTCCCAAAACAAGACGTGAAGCATTTCATGGAGAAAAACTCTTATTTTCGATCTCTTTGATATCCGGCTTTCGATTCGGATATCCCAGTAATCTTTATCCGAGTCCGGATCATCAGTTATGCCGATAAGGCCGATATAAATTTTTCCGACTTTCTTCGGCTTTCTCTTATTGAGACGGCAGAACTTTACTTTTATCGGAGCCTTATCGCCGAGATTGCTTTGGGCGTTAAGAATATCAATAACCATTTTAAACAGCCAATTAGCCAGTTCGTTTTTGCTTCTCTTCATCAGGTCCTCCTTATTGAATTTTCAAAACTTAATTCTTTCTAAATTAAATTGCTTATTTTAGATAACGTCAAGTTCTGGCCGCTTGCTTCTTAAGCTAATCCCTAATTTTTCCACGAAAGTCTTGACGTTGGTTGATTATCTATCAACCGACGGATGCGAACGAGCAAAGATTCCCGCCCTAAATTTATTGTCTTTTACTCCCGTCTTCATTTCTCGGGCGCCTGCTTATTCTGGATTTTAAATAATTCATAACTCTTTCCGCGGAGGCGCCTTCGTCTCCGTGGGTCATTTCTCCAAGAATCCTGAATGATCCTTTTCCGAAGGAATTCTCGATTAAACGGGCGATATCCAGCACGTTGCCGGTGAAGTGAGCCCGGAAAAATTTTTTCATAACCTCTTCTTCGGACTTGAATTTTTCCTTATTTTCTTTATGAATCGAATTGGCAATGAAATGAAGGACTTGTCGTTGCTCCGGATAAGCGTAAAAATAAATCAGTTTATTTTTTTCATCTATCGCTTCTATGTCTTCGGGATCGACGCCGTAGTCCTCGGCGTTGCGTTTCTTTAGATTTTCTATTTTTTCCGATTTTTGAAAATCATATTCTTTTTTTAGATATTTATTTTTTTTAAAGATTTGAGGAGAATAGCGTTTTTCGATTTCCGTAACGATTGCTTCGTTTAAGCCGGTCATATATTTGGCGTTTTTATTGTTTGCTATTTTTAATCTCGTTGGATAGATAATCAATCCGCTGCGATATCCGCTTAGCGATTTTTTATCCAATTCCAGAGCCAAATATCCTTTAAGATGAACCATTTCGTGAAAGATTTCTGAGCTTCTTGCCATCGAGTGAACTTCCTTATCGTTATTAACGAGAATCATTTGTGGATTATCGAAAGTGGCCGCCCCATATTCGTTATAGAACATTCTTTTATAAGCCGCTTCCGGCAATATATGGATATTGCGTTCAGGAATGTCGAATTGAGGCAGGCCGAATTCTTTAAGAAGATTATTGGTAATTTCATTGCTGATTTTAATGGTTTCGATTTCAGAAGGCTTTTTGGGAATCTCGAACGATTCGATAATGCCTTTTAAACTTTCTGGCATGTCCTTGCAATGATTTTCGCCGAATCTTTCTATTATTAACTTCTTCGCCCCCTCTTTCATTTTTGAGGAAGCGTCGCCTACGATTATCGGCTCCGGTCTTTTAAATGGGGGCATTTTTTCTGGCGTCATAATATTTGTATGATACCTCAATCTAAGCGGATTGTTAAGAAGATTGAATCGATCGAATTCAAAACGGACGGTTCGAAGTTGGAGAGATGGTTAAATCTGGCGCAAAAATCAGCTTCAAAAATCTTGTAAAATTAATTCCAAATTGCCCCGGTTCGATTCTGGAGTGACGAAGAGGTACAAATCCTGCCGCGTCCAAGTGAGGCGGGAAGCGCAAACTTTACAAATTGGCTGCGGGACTTGGACTCGAACCAAGATACCATGCTCCAGAGGCATGTGTCCTAC
>CAZODS010000045.1:0-4123 GCA_964578705.1 uncultured Candidatus Saccharibacteria bacterium | reverse complement strand
TAGGTTTTTTGGCTTAGGAGAAAAAACTCCTCGAAAAACCTTTATTATAATTAATTACCTACAATAAACTGCTGTGATAAGTATTCGCTTCAAAAGCTTTCATCGTTCTAATTTCCGGCCGGTAGCCGATTTTACCCATATTTTTTTCGAGGTCTTCCTTAAGGAGCGCCTGGTCGTATCCTAACGCTATGATGTCAGGATGATGTTCTTTGACGACGTTATAAACGCCGAGCTCGGAATCGCCGACAACCACTTTATCAACTCCGTCTTCTTTTTCTATCTCGGCAATTCTCTGGGAAAAATTAATTTTAGGCAGATGGCCTTTGAGATGTTCAATGACATCGTCCTGGGCGACGACGGCGATTAAATAATCTCCCTGACTTTTGGCCTCTTTCAGGAAAGCGCGGTGGCCTTCGTGAATGCCGTCAAAAGACCCGAAAACCATTACTTTTTTCATATCTTTGATATTTCCACTTCGCTGAAATTCTGCCGGTGACCTTTCTTTTTTCGGTAGCGAGTTTTGGAATGATAGCGGAAAATGATTTGCTTATCTCCCCTTCCTTGCCCGACGAGTCTCCCCTCGACAAACTTGCCGCCCAAATAAGGAGCGCCGATTTCGACTTTCTCGCCGTCAGCCAAAAGCAAAACCTTGTCGAATATAACCTTGCCGTCCGCGACGGCTTCTATTTTTTCGATTTTAATTTTTTGTCCGGGAGAAATTTTGTATTGTTTCCCGCCGGTTTCAATAATGGCGATCATGATTTCAATTTATAGAAATGATAGCGAAAAAGAATATAAAAATCAATACCGCCATTAATAAATTAGCCGCCGCCAAAAATTTACCCAAAAAATCATCCTTACTCTCAAGATAGTAAGAAATAAATGAATTGAGAATAACCAAAAATAAGCCGGATATACCAAGCCAATAAATAGCGGATAAACTACCCACTTTATCGATGCCGATTAAATGGGAAAAATGGATAATCAAAACCTGATTAATCTTGCCAAGAATCAAAATGGCGCTTAAAAAAGAAGTCAAAACCAGCGCCAAACTTAAAACGGAAAAATAAAAGATAAACTTGTCGCGAATAATTTTTTTAAACATTCCTAAGAGTTTTAGCGGCCAAATCCGGGTCAATGACGTTTATATCCATGCCCGTGCCAAGCTCGAAACCGCCGATGAAAGAAACTTTCGGCAATATTTCGATATGCCAATGATAGTGCCTGTATTGTTTTTCGTTTTTGACCGGCGAAGTATGGATAAAAAAATTATAATCCGGATATCCCAAGCCTTTCTTTATTTTTACCAACGAAACCCGGAGAGCGTCGCTTACTTTTTTTAAAACCATATCGGGAGTGGCGCCGAAAGAAGAAATGTGCTTTTTCGGAAAAACTCTGATTTCAAAAGGCTGACGGGAAACAAAAGGCGCAAAAGCAATGGCCTCGGAATTTTCATAAATAACCCTCTTTTTTTCTTTTTCTTCGTATTTAATCATTTCGCAATGAACGCAGGCGTGATGCGCGTTAAAATACTTTCTGGAGCCGTCAAGCGATGACTCAACGTCCGGCGGGATAATCGGAAGAGTGATAATCTGGTAATGCGGATGGTAAATAGTCGCGCCGCCGGTCGGCCCCCAGTTATGGAAAAAAGAGACGTAGCGCAAACAATTGTCTTTTATTATGTACCAATAATATTTCTGCAAAATTTTAAAAACCAAAAAAGAATCGTTCGAAGACAACATCTCGAAATCTTTGTAATGATCCCTGGTCACCATCAAATCATGATGGCCGGCGCCGGTCATTAAGCTGTATGGTCCTTTCTTAAAAATTTTACTGCAGGAGAATTCATGGTTTAAGGCCGGATATTTATTTGGAAAAATAACAATTTTCCAGTTTTTTTGGTCGGGGTAATCAAAAAGAGTCGGCCAGTTGCCGGACTTTTGCAAATCTTCGAAAGGACATCCCTTTTTCGCCGTCGAAACAACACGATTGTCTGTTTTTCTTAAATTTTTGAAATTCCGGTGACGACCGGCCCTTTCGGGCGAAACGATTATCCAGTCTCCCGAAACCAAATCCTGCCTTAATTCGCTCATTTTTTTATTCTATTTTCATAATACCAATTCAGAACTTCCTTGGCTACCGGCAAAGTATTCAGGCTGCCCTCGCGGGAATTTTCAATTAAAATCAGAATGGCGATTTGCGGATTGTTGTACGGCGCATAACCGACAAAGAAGGCGTTTTCCTTGGCGTTGTTATCTATTTGAGCGCTTCCGGTTTTGGCGCCGACGGAAAAAGGCAGATCGTTTAAGGTATAGGCCGTTCCGCGGGGATCGGTTACCGCCAGCCTCATCCCCGCCTGAATTTCTTTTATTTCCGGATCGAGATAACTTAAATCGGAAACAACTTTCGGCCGATTGTAATCTTTATCGATAAAAGGCTGGTAAATTATCCCGCCGTTAGCGATGGCGCCAATGTAAGTCAAAAGCCTGATAGGAGTCAAAAGCAAGTCTCCCTGGCCGATGGCGACGTTATAAGTGTCCCCTACGCGCCATGGTTCATCAAGCTTATTCTCCTTCCATGCGGGAGTGGGCAAAAAACCATTCGCCTCGTTTGGTAAATCTACGCCGGTCAAATCGCCAAGCTTGAATTTTTGCCACCACTGATTAAGCCGGTTTATCCCGAGCGGAGTTACCGGTTGATTGCCGCTGACTGAAACAGCGGTCTGACCCGACGGCAGACCTCCGATAGTCACGTAAAAATAAACGTCCGAAGACCACGCGATTGCCGATTCCAAATCTACCCATCCCTGGTAACGCCAGTCCAAAAACGTGCTGGGCTTATCGGGATTATAAGGATTGGGAATATCAAGGTATCCGGGGGAAAAAATTTGCGTTTTGGGATCGATAAGTTTTTCGCTCAAAAGGGCCAGGCCGTCAAGCGGTTTAATGGTTGATCCCGGACTGTAAAGTCCGGAAACAGCCCTGTCGAAAAGCGGCTTTAACGGCGAATTCAAAATCGCGGATTTCTGCGCCGCCAAGCCGGGAGAAACTAAAACATTATTATCAAAACCGGGTATATTGAATAATGCCAGTATTTCTCCGTCCCGCGGATCAATTGCTATACCCACGCCGGTAGTAAGGCCAAGCTGATCGAGCCTTTCCCTTAGTTTTTGGTAAAAATATTCCTGGAATTGGGAGTCTATCGCCAAATGCAAATCGGCGCCATTGACAGCTATCCGGGTTTGAGTTGACGATATAAGCCGGCCTTGAGCGTCGCGAAAATTAGTGACAATACCGGGCAGCCCTGTCAGCTGGCCGTTATAATAAGCTTCAAGGCCGCTCCGGCCGACCGAGTCCATAAAAGCGCCCGGATTATTTTTTAGATCATCACCCGTAGGCAATCCGATATAACCCACTACCGAAGAAAAAATCGTGCCGCTGGGATAAATTCTGGTATAGCCGTCTTTAACAATCAGTGATTTTAAATTGGCGCTTTTGACGGCAATAACCTGATCCGACGTTAAATTATTCGCCAAAAGCATTTGGTTGGCGTGACGGTAGTCGATTTTGCCTATAGCGTCCAGGAAATCCTGAGTATTAATTCCGAGAACGTCTGTCATAATTTTTTCTATTTGAGGCTCTTCGTCCTGGTTTTTCGCGTACGCGTTCAAATCCAGATAAAGAGAAGATTTTATCTGATTTTGAACGAGGGGGTTGCCAAACCTATCGAAGATAATCCCTCTCGGCGACGAAGAATAAATTTGCTGATTTTGATTATCAAGCGACGCGGCTTGATAGGCGCGCCCCTTTATAAACGACAAAAACAACAACTGAAAAATAACCGCCAAAACCCCGATAACAAAAACAACTTTCGCGCCGTTAAAGGCGGACTTATTCAAGGAAACTTCAATAATATTTCCTTCGGAGCTTAATTTGTCGGCAAAAATTTCTTCGAATTCCGGATTATCTTTTTTAGAAAACTTTTTCATCCCGTTAGAAGTAGCTTGCTCCGCGAGCGAACTTGGTTCGCTCGGCAATCGCAATAATTTCGTTCTTGCGTTGCCTCGCTGCCAAGTTTAAAACAAGCGCTCTCTCGACTAAAGGTTTTTGAAATAATTGCCTAA
>CAZODS010000044.1:0-4264 GCA_964578705.1 uncultured Candidatus Saccharibacteria bacterium | reverse complement strand
TTTTATTCCAAGCCGGACATTGGGACAGATTTTTCCGTTTCCTCCCGGCTTAAGGGGGATTTTAACAAAGAAAACATCGCCGCCGCCGCGGTTTTTTGCCGATCGCAAGGAGTATCCGAAAAAATAATCAAAAGAGCGGTTTACGACTTTCCCGGCGTTCCGGGGCGGATGGAAATTTTAAGGGAAAAACCTTTTTTGGTTGCCGTTGATTACGCTCACACGCCGGATTCCCTGGAAAAAGTTTACGCGTCGCTTAAAAAAGATTTCGGCGTTAAAAATTTAATCTGCGTTTTGGGAGCGGCCGGCGGCGGACGCGACAAATGGAAGCGGCCGGAAATGGGAAAAATCGCCGAAAATTATTGCGATAAAATTATTTTAACCAACGAAGACCCTTACGACGAAAATCCGGAAGAAATAATCTTCCAAATAGAATCCGGCATTTCCCAAAAAGAAAAGGTTTTGAAAATTACCGACAGAGAAGAAGCGATAAAAAAAGCGGTTTCGCTCGCCGAAGAAGGCGGAGGCGTTATCCTTACCGGCAAGGGCAGCGAATCTTCCATCCACTTGGCCGGCAAAAAAATGCCGTGGGACGAAAAAGAAAAAGTTTTAAAAGTTTTGGAGAATAGAAAGTAGAAGCTATAAAATAGTGATTAGAAGATAGGGTTTCCGCCAAGAGCGGATCAGCTTCGCTGGCTGGCGGACGGCCGAAAGATTTAGGACGCGGTAAGAGGCAAAAATCGCGCTAAAGCGCGATTTTTGCTATAATTAACGAATGAAACTGACTTTTTACGGAGCGGCGAGAGTGGTTACCGGTTCTAATTATCTTTTGGAAATTAACGGTAAAAACGGGAAGACGAAAATTCTTGTTGATTGCGGGCTGCATCAGGGAGGCCATTACGCCGAAAAAGAAAACTTCGAGCCTTTTCTTTACAACCCAAAAGAAATAAAAGCGGTTTTTGTCACTCACAGCCACCTCGATCATATCGGCCGGATACCCCAGCTTTATAAAAACGGTTTTCGGGGAGAAGTCTATTCGACTATTCCGACCAAAGATTTCGCCAGAATATTGCTTGAAGATTCGGAGCGCATACTTTTTAAAGAAGCGGAGCGCGAAAACCAAAAATCTCTTTACGATTTGAATGACGTCGAGGCCGTCGGCCGGATTTGGAAAACGGTCAATTACCGCGAGCCGCTCGATTTCGGAGATTTTAAAATAACTTTTTACGACGCCGGCCACATTTTGGGTTCGGCTTTTATATTGCTGGAAGCTGAGGGCAAGCGCGTCATTTTTTCCGGCGACTTGGGAAATCCAGCTCCTTCTTTAATGAAGCCGACCGACGAAATTCCGACGGCCGACTACTGCCTGATGGAATCGACTTACGGCGACCGGCTGCACCACGACGACATATCAAGGGAAGACGCGCTGGAAGACATCGTCGAAAATTCCGCCAAAAACGGCGGCGTGCTGATGATTCCCGCTTTCGCGATGGAACGGACGCAGGAGCTTCTTTATCTTTTTAACGACCTGGTAAAAAACAAAAAAATTCCCGATGTTCCGGTTTATATTGACAGCCCGCTGGCGATAAAATTGACCGATGTTTATAAAAAATACGAAAATTATCTTAATCTTAAGCATCCGGCGATATCCTCTTTTAAAGACAATATTTTTACTTTTCCCAACGTTCACTTGACCTTAACCAAAGAAGAATCAAAGGCGATTAACGACGTCCGGCCGCCGAAAGTGATTGTGGCCGGTTCGGGAATGTCTAATGGCGGCCGGATTCTCCACCACGAACTCCGTTATTTATCCGACCCGAAAAGCGCCATTTTGTTTGTCGGCTACCAATCGGCCGGAACGATGGGGCGGGCGATTTTGGATGGCGCCCGGGAAGTGAAAATTTTCGGCGAAACGGTTGAGGTTAAATGCCAAAAAGAGCAAATCAGCGGCTACAGCGCGCACGCTGACCAGCAGGAACTTCTGGATTGGCTAAAGCCGGCGAGGGAATCGCTCCGAAAAGTTTTTTTGGTTCACGGCGAAGCGGAGGCGGGAAAAATTTTGGCTCAAAAAATCCGCGACGATTTGGCGATTGACGCCATAGTTCCGAATATCGGAGAAAGTTTTGAGTTGTAGCGTAATTTTGGCTTGTCGCGGGAAAGTCAAAATGGTAAAATTTCCTTATGGCTAAAATTATTAATAAAAAGGTTGCTGTTCAAAAAAGCCGACTGGAACCTCATAATCATTCAGAGCATTTAAAATATAAAATTTGTATTTCCGGCGCGGCGGAAACCGAGCATTGCTCCCCTCAGACTCTTGAAAAAACAATGGAGCTTGGTCGGCTGATTGCCGAGCGTGGCTTGATTCTGGTTACCGGCGCCACGACAGGCACTCCTTACTGGGCCGCTAAAGGCGCGAAAGAAGCCGGCGGAATAGTAATAGGATTATCGCCCGCGGTTTCGAAAATAGCCCACATCAAAACCTACCACTTGCCGACCGATTACCACGATTTGATTATTTATACCGGCTTTGATTATTCCGGCCGCAACCTGCTTTTAACTCGTTCGGCCGACGCCGTCATCACCGTTTGCGGCAGGATGGGAACGCTTAACGAATTTACAATTGCTTTTGAAGACGGAAAGCCGCAGGGAGTTTTAATTCATACCGGCGGGACGGCGGATTCGCTTAAAGAAATAGTTTCCCGCGCCCACCGCGGTCCGGGTAAAATCGTTTACGAAAGCGACCCGGCGAAGCTTTTGGACGGCGTAGTCGAATTAATCCGTAAAACCGAAGCCGAAAACCACATCTCGGAATAAAAAGGTCGTTAGGTTTCAAAATTTAAAACTAAAAATAAATTAATTTATGGCAAAAAAAATTATCAGGAAAAAATTAATTAAAAGAAAGGTAAAAAAATCTGCCAAAAAAATAGCCAAAAAGGCGGTTAAAAAAGTTTCCGCGCCTAAACCAATCGGAAAAATTATCCATTTTTACGGCAATATCAAAGTTGCGATTGTTAAATTTAACAAGCCCTTTAAATCCGGCGGCGCGATAAAAATAAAAGGCGCCACGACCGATTTCGGGCAAATCGTTGCTTCCATTCAATATAATCATGAAGCAATTAAGGTTGCCAAAAAGAACCAGCAAGTTGGCGTTAAGGTTAATAAAAAAGTCCGCGAAGGCGACATAGTTTATCCGGCTTAGAGTTAATGGCAAAATATAAAAATATAATTCTGGAAATCAGTTTGCTTTTTGCTACCACTGTCGGCGCCGGGGTGTTTTCTTTGCCTTATATTTTCAAGGAGGCCGGATTTTTGGCCGGCGCTTTTTATTTGATTTTATTGGCGGCGATTATTATCGGCGCCCACTATTTTTATTTTCAGGTTTTGGAAAAGACGAGGGACGAAAAAGAAGGGCTTATCGGGCTGACAGGAACTTATTTCGGCGCCGGCGCCGGACAGACGGCTTTTTTAGTCGTCGCCGGAGGCCTGTTTTTGACGCTGGTTATTTACCTGGTTCTTGGAGCCGGTTTTTTGGAATTGCTTTTTCCGAAAAATTTATGGGGAATATGGATTTTCTGGCTTATTGCTTCTTTGCCGGTTTTTTTTCGGCTAAAATCGTTGAAAAAAACGGAATTTCTGGCGACGATTTCTATTCTTATTCTTATTATTTATCTGGCGTCAACCGCGAAATTTAATTTCGGCAATGATAATTTTATTCCGGTTAATTTGAAAAATTCCTTTTTGCCCTTTGGGGCGGTATTGTTTTCTTTGGCGGGCTGGACGGCAATTGAACCGATTTTCGCCAAAGAAAAGAAAGAAAGGAAATCTTCGGTAAAATTGATTTTGGCGGCCGGAACAGTTTTGTCGGCAATTTTTTACCTGGTTTTTATATTGGTTATTTTAAGTTTAAGAAATGTCGGGCCGGAAGCCCTGTCGGGGCTCTCGGCTTCGCGGCTTCAAATAGCGGCCTTTTTGGGGCTATTTTTAATTTTGACTTCTTATTGGCCGGTAGGGCTGGAAATAAAAAACGGGCTGGAAAAAGATTTGAAATGGCCGGCTTTTATCGGCGATTTAGCAGTATTATTTTTGCCCCTGGTTCTTTATTTTTTGGGGCTAAGGAATTTTTTGCCGCTGGTCGGCCTGGCGGGAGGGGTTTTTTTGAGCCTGCAATACCTGCTGATTGTTCTGCTCGCCAAAAAAGTTTTAAGTTTGAACTTTTGGCAAAAGATTTTTATAAATTTTTCTTCCCTGATTTTTATTCTGGGAGCGG
>CAZODS010000043.1:0-4449 GCA_964578705.1 uncultured Candidatus Saccharibacteria bacterium | reverse complement strand
GCCGCATTTAATCCGTGTCCGCCGAATTTCTTTTCCGCTCCGGCGCGGGAAATTTCCTGGTGTTTTTTAAACTTTTCGTCAAACGCCTCGCGAGTTAAGTTTTTAGTTTTTTCCCCGCCAATATCTTTAATGGCTTCGTAGGGCAGGCCAAAGCTTTCAAACAAATAAAAGGCTTCATCCGGACCGATAACGGACATTTTCGCTATTTCTTTTATTCCCCTCTTGATGGCTTGGCCGTATTTCGCGGCTTCTTCCTCGAAAACAGAAACTATATTTTCTTTTTTTAAATTCGGATAAAAATCGCGGTAAAGTTCAATCGCGCCCTCCAACTTTTTAGACATATCAATGCCATTTCCAAGCCCGACGGCCATTAGTCCGGATGACCCAAATGCCTGCTGGGCAATCATTCTTCTCATTAGGCGACGCAAAACATAGCCTTGCTCCTTATTGGATGGACGAATGCCGTCGGCTATCAAAAAAACTATTGCCCGCGCGTGATCGGCAATGATCCTTTTTTGGCGCTCCCCGAAAGTAGGTGGAAAATTTTTGAGAAGCGGCTCAAACAAATCCGTCTCAAAAACAGTTTGTTTGTTTTGGACGACCATCGCCAAACGCTCCAGGCCCATTCCGGTATCAATGCCCGGCGTTTTAAGCGGCGCCAGTTTTTTATTTTTATCGCAAAAAAATTCGTTGAAAACGATATTCCAAATTTCAATCGCTTTACCGGCGGCGTTTTTAACGTAAATTTCCGTCGTCGGGCCGCAGGGACCCTCTTCTCCGGTCGGACCCCAGAAAACATCGGCCCCTTCCCGCTCCGTTTTAACGCAATATTTTTCCCAGATTTTTTCCGACTCTCCGTCAAACGGCACGCTTTTTCGCCAGTCTCCTTTGGAAACTTTAGCCGGGTCAAAAACAGTCGCGTATTCTATTTTTAAACCCATTTTTTTTGTTATAAATTCATAAGCATATTCAATCGCTTCTTCCTTGAAATACCCGCCGAAAGAAAAATTGCCGAGCATTTCGAAAAAAGTGAGGTGACTTTCGTCGCCGACCTCGTCAATATCGGATGTCCTGAAGCATTTTTGGACAGAGGCGGTATTTTTCGAGCCGAAATCTTTCAGCGGGTCAAGCTCGCCGGTATAATAGCGCTTAAACTGCTGCATTCCGGCGGTTGTAAAAAGAACCGACGGGTCGTCGGGAATCAGAGATGAAGAAGGAACTATTTTATGGCCCTTTTTTTCAAAAAATTCCTGGAATTTTTGGCGAATTTCAACCGAAAAAAACATAAGGATTAAGCAAGGTTGTCCAGGTTTTCGAATCCCTCCAAAGATTTGGCGTGATGGTGCTCTTTTATCCTCTCCAGGGCTTTGGCTTCGATTTGCCTGATTCTTTCGCGAGTGACGTGGAAAACTTTTCCCACTTCTTCGAGAGTGTGAGTAACGCCGTCTTCAAGGCCGAAACGCAGCTTAAGAATTTCCCGCTCGCGGTCGCTCAAATCAACCAAAACTTCTTTAATCAAATCTTTTAAAAGCGATTGGGTGGTCAGCTGGGCGGGGGTCAGACTTCTTTCGTCGGGAATAAAATCGGAAAGAGTCGAGTCTTCCTTGTCGCCCAAGGGAGCCTCAATAGAAAGGATTTCCTGTGAAATTTTCTGGACGTGGCGGACTTTTTCCACTTCCATCCCCATCTCGGCGGAAATTTCTTCCGCCAACGGCTCGCGGCCAAGCTCCTGGATGAGCTGTTTTCTAGCTTGGGTATATTTGGAAATAATTTCAACCATATGAACGGGAATCCGGATAGTGCGCGAAAAGTCGGCCAGCGCTCTGGTAATCGCCTGCCTTATCCACCAGGTGGCATAAGTGGAAAACTTGAAGCCTCTACGGTAATCGAATTTCTCCACCGCTTTCGATAAGCCGATGTTGCCTTCCTGGATTAAATCCAAAATGCTCAAATTCGGAGTCCTGTTAACGTATCTTTTGGCGATAGAAACAACCAGCCTTAAATTCGCCTTGATCAACCTTTGCCTAGCCTCCTCCACGCCTTTCTCGGCCGCTTTGGCAAGCTCTTTTTCCTCGGCTGCCGTCAAAAGCGGCGTCTTGCCTATTTCTTTAAGATAAACCTGAACGGCGTCCGGCAAATCGCCTTCAAAATCAAGGGCGTGCTTAAGTTCCTCTTCGCTGACCTCATCCGGTTTCGCTTCTATCAGACTGCTGGTTTCCAAGACTTTAAGGCCGGCCTCCTCAAGCTTGTCGTAAATAATTTCCAAAAAAGCCGGGTCCTCTTCGATTTTCGGGAAGAAATACAAAATTTCCGAATCGGTTATAAAACCCTTGGTTTTCCCGCGGGCTATTAGCTCGCCCAAAGCTTCCGAGTTTATTTCTTCTTTTTCTTTTTTAGCCAATTCCTTTTTGGAAAGTCTTTTCGGAACTTTGGATTTTTTCCGATTTTGGAGTTTCTTTGATTTTTTGTCCTTTCCGGACTTCAAGCGCTTGTTTTTCCGGCGGACAGCTTTTGCCCGCCCGCGCGAATGGGTCTGCCCGCGGGCACTTCTCGCTTTTTTGGCCCTTTTTTTGGCGAATTTTTTAGCCGCTTTTTTCTTTTTTAGCTTGGATTTTTTCTTTTTCATTTTTTATTCGCTTCGCTCATAAAACTGGTTCACTTGGTCTGAATAATAGCTTTACCATTATTTATCCCTCGCCGCCAGTTCTAATATTGCCTGAACTATTCAAGTTTAACTCTTCTTTTATTAAAGCGTCAAATTCCTTCATGGCCGCTTCGTGTTCCCCGTCTTTACCCGCGTCTTCCGCCGCGCGAATTTTTTCCGCAACAATCTTTCTTTTTTCCTTAAAATATTCTTTTCGCAAATCTCTTTTTAATTTATCGAGTTCCTTCTCCGGCTCCTCCGGTTGGTCGGCCGTAAAATAAATTTTCTCTATTAAACCATCAACTGAAGGATCATCCGATTTATGCTTGTTGTCTTTTAAAATTTCAAAAACTCTTTGATAGCGGCTGGAAAGATAAGGATATATCCCCCCTCCTTTTTCCCAATAATTATTGGCCGATATTAAAGATAAAAGCCGAGCGCTTATTAAGTCTTGATGCGAAACTTTGATTTTTACTTCTTCCGGCTCCATCCACTCTTCCGCGGCGGACCCTTCGGCTCCCCTGATTTCATCCATACTCTCGGTTAATTTTTCTTCCTTTATTAGAGTTCTTTTAGAGAGTTTCTTAATCCAATAATCGCGCCTCGTAGAACTGCTGATAATTTTTATTTTAGCCAGAACTTTCCTGATTCCTTTTTCCAAATCTTCGACTTCAAAATTTTCTTTATCGGGCAAATACCGCCGGAAATAAAACTCCATCGCCTCCTCGGCCGAAGCAACGACATCCTTAAGTCCCTCCGGATTTTTCTCCGCCATTTCCGCCGGATCTTTGTATTCTTTCGGTAAATTCAAAACTTTGACGTTAAAATCATAAGCTGCCGCCAAATCAATTGCCCGCTCAAGAGCCGCAAATCCCGCTTCATCATTATCGAAACCGAATATCAGCTTATCGGATAAACGGCTTAGCAAGCTTAAATGGTCATTTGTCAGGGCGGTTCCCGAAGTCGCAACGCAATTTTTGACTCCGGCCTGCCAGCTCATCAAATAATCCATCTGCCCCTCAACGATAATCGCCCCATCCGTCCGGATGAAGCCTTTGGACTTATAAAGCCCGTAAAGGAATTTTGACTTGGCGTAAATCGGCGTTTCCGGAGAATTTACGTATTTGCCCGTCTTGCCGTCGTCAAATTCCGGCAACAGCCGGCCGGTAAAGCCGATTGTTTTACCGAAATTATTTTGGAGCGGAAACATTATCCGATTGCGAAACCGGTCCATAACCATTCCTCTTTCGGTTTTGAAACTTAACCCGCTCCTTGTAGCATCGTCAACGGAATATTTAAGTTTGGTTAAATAAAGGGTTAGAGTTTCAAATCCCGCCGGCGCGAAGCCGATTTCAAATTCGGAAATCGTCTCTGGATTCAATCCGCGGCCGGCAAGATAATCCAGAATTTCTTTATTCCGCGGTTCGTACAGCTGCTTTTTGAAAAAATTTTTAGCTTCTTCGTTAAGCTTGTATAGAACCTGAAAATAATGATATTCGGCGGGATTGGCTTTTTTCAAATCAATACCGGCTTTTTCCGCCAAAATTCTCAACGCCTCGCCGAACTCCACATTTTCGTACTTCATCACGAAAGTGAAAATATCGCCGCCCAAAGCGCAACCGAAACAATGCCATGTTTGGCGGTCGGGAAAAATCATAAAGGAGGGGGTTTTCTCGCGGTGAAACGGGCAAAGCGCCTTAAAATTTTTTCCGGCGGGCTGAAGAGTTATGTATCCGCGTAAAAAATCAACGATGTTTATTTTTTCTTTTATTTCCGAGACCGGGCTTTCCATTAACCAAATTATA
>CAZODS010000042.1:1507-4463 GCA_964578705.1 uncultured Candidatus Saccharibacteria bacterium | reverse complement strand
CGAATAATAAATCGTCTTAAAACTCTCTGGTATCCCCCGCTAAATTTGACATAATTTTCATTACGGCTTAAAATGTCTTTTATACGAAGCAAAGGCTTCGTTTAATAAAAATATGGCTCATACAAAGGCAGGAGGTTCAACAAAATTAGGGCGGGAATCCCGCTCCAAAAGATTAGGAGTTAAAATCCAGGACGGCCAGCCGGTCAAAGCCGGTCAGATTATAATCCGCCAAAGAGGCACCAAGTATCTACTTGGCAACAACGTTTGCCGCGCCGGCGACGACACCATTTACGCCGCCTGCGACGGAAAAATTAAATTCAGCGTTAAAAGCAAAACCAATTTTGACGGTTTTAAAAAGAAAAGAACTGTCGTATCTGTCGCAAAATAAATGTTCTTGCAACAAAATTTTTGTCGCAAAACATCTCAAATATTTTGCAACGCCACCAAGCCGACATCGCAAAATATTTGAGATAGGAGAAGATAAACCAAACAAACTTCTCCCGACGCAGAAACGCGATGTTTCCTGGAATAAGAAAAATCCCGCTCCAATTTGGAGCGGGAT
The DNA here is from genome assembly GCA_964578705.1 of uncultured Candidatus Saccharibacteria bacterium. Classification (GTDB taxonomy): domain Bacteria; phylum Patescibacteriota; class Minisyncoccia; order UBA6257; family 2-01-FULL-56-20; genus JAMDBA01. The sequence continues at coordinate 3,901 of CAZODS010000042.1, read as the reverse complement.
ATTTTTATTTTTAAATTAAATACGAGTCTCTTTCGTTATAATCGCGTCTTTCACCGTACCGAGGTTATTATATCCTTCGGTAAGGCGCGTGATTATCCGCTTAACGTACGGCAGGATAGCTTCGCTTATAAGCGGTGACGAAACCTTCGGCAATGTTCCGGGAAGATTTGGAACGGAATAAAGCATCGTCTGCTTTAATATTAGCGGCGCTTTTGACGGCGCTGTCGGAACCGACTTATAAAAATTACCGCCCTCATCAATCGCCACGTCGACAATAATCACCCCGCTTTTCAGAAAGCGCGTTTCATTTTCGGTAATTATCTTCGGCGCCGGCTTATTAATAACTCTCGCGCCCAAGATTAACGCGTGTGCGGCAGCCAAGTATTCAGGACTAAGTTCTGAATCTTCAATAATTACTCCCGATTTTCCGTTATAGCCCCGGCAAGCCCGCTTATTGATTTTCCTGTCAACGCAGATAATTCTTGCGTCGCCGTATTTCGCCAAAAGCTTTTCTTTGGCGGCGGAACCGACAACGCCCTCGGAACCGATGATCAGCACGCAAATGTTCTCGGCGGCGACTCTCTCTTCCGAAGTAAAACTGCGATTCATAATCAGGTCAACCGCCCTCTCCCCCGCCACTCTGGACATGGCCGCGAGCGGATCTTTACCGTTCTCGTCCCAGAATCTCTCCATCGCGAAAAGCATAAGGTTTTTCTTGGCTACTTCCGGCATTATGTACTCTTTTAATGGCGGCAGGTGAAAAAAGGCCATCATTTTTTGGTTAGGCCTGAATAATGGCATTTCGCGAGGAAGCGGCTCTTTGACTTTCAGAATCAAATCGCTTGTCTCCCAAACCTCTTCCGCTGTCCGCGCCATAACGGCTCCAGCCTGTTTGTATTCATCATCCGAGTAGCCGCTTAAAAGGCCCGCTCCCGTCTCCACCATAACAACGAGTTTTTTGCTTAAATAAGCGCTTATCGAGTCCAGCAAATCTCTCGTCTCCTTTGGGGCAAGAATAACCCTGCCCTCGTCCGGCTTAATCTCCTTTAAGACTCCCACTCTGAATTCACGATTTTCTTCCATCTTTTCCTCCCTTTTTAATCTTAAAAATAACTATTTACGTTATAGCCCCAAAATTTCTCTTCGTCAAGCCAGCCTCATCAATAAACATAATGGGTTGACAAACAGATTAAAACTTGACAATCTTATATTTAGACATAAGCTTAAAAATAAAATTAATCCCGACAAAGGAGGGAAAAATGGACGAATTCGCTGGCTACCCAAGAGATAAAGGCGTCGTAGAATTCGACGAATTCGAGTGCGACCTCATTATGAAAGCGATAAACAACAGCAAAGATTTGATAGAGGCCGGAATACTAAGCTTTATTCCTACAGAGAGGACGTATCACCTCTTCAGTATGTTCGAGCGAACCGTTCATCTCGCGCTCATCCCCACTCCTGAAATGTAACAGCTTTTCGGCGTAATGGTCTCGCGCGAGCTGAATAAGGCCGGCGCCGAAGAAAATAAAAAAACGGCGGCGCTTAAAAATATCCTGAAAAAACTGAAATACGAGTACAGGGCAAATTAGCCCGCAATCCCCCGCCAAGACGCGGGGGATTTTTTTGACTTTCGAGCGTGATTACCCATATACTTAAAAAAGCTTTTTAAACCTTAAAAAGGAGCGTCGATGAAGATAAAAGCCGTTATTTTTGACATGGGCGGAGTCATAGTTAATTACCGCGAGCCGCCGGCCTGCTACGATTTTATCGAAAATTCCGAATCCCGAATGGAAGAGATAGAACCCTACTGGAAGCAATTCGAGAGCGGATTGATTTCCGGTCCGGATTACTATGAAATTTTCAGAAAAAAGTTCGGTTATCTCAAGAGTTATGAAAATTTTAAGAAAGATTTTAACGAGGGGTTCCGGTTCAAGCTGAACAAAGAAGTTTTTGATTTTATTTTGAGCTTAAAAACAAAAAGAGGCGGGCCTATTTTGTATATGCTTTCAAATATCAATGAGTTTCATTTTGAGCATATAAACCAAAGGATGCCGGGCGTATTCTCCAATTTCCTGAGAAACTTTTACAGTTTTGAAGTTAAGATGATGAAGCCTCTACCAGGAATATTCATTTACGCCAAAGAACACATAAATTTCTCGGTTTACAACACCGTGTTCGTTGACGACAAAAAAGAAAATTGTGGTGCCGCGAAAAAAGTTGGATTCGCCGCCATCCAATTCGAAAACTTAGAGCAACTTAAAGCTGACCTGGCCAAATTGGAAGACTCTCCGGAGCCGAAACTTAAAACCGTCAAACCGGTAAAGGAAGATAGAGAAGAAGATTTCTATTAATCAGCCGCCCCGGCATTATGCCGGGGCGTTTTTTTGCCTCTCG
>CAZODS010000042.1:0-1407 GCA_964578705.1 uncultured Candidatus Saccharibacteria bacterium | reverse complement strand
TTTTTAAAATCAACCTCAACGTCATGCTCTCCTAAAGTTTTGAGCGGACGGTCTATTTTTACTTCAACCCTGTATTTTCGCACCATTTCCGCGTCCCGCAAGCCGTTTAAAATATCTTCTTTATTAACCGAACCGTAAACCGCGCCGCTTTCGTCGGCTTTGACCGGAAAAATCAGCTTTCGACCGTCAAGCTCTTTTGCCACAGACTCAAGCTCCTTTTTTATTTCAGCCTCCTTTTTGTTGAAAGCCGCTCTTTTCGCTTCCAGCGTTTTAAGCGCCGCTGGCGAAGCAATGACGGCCAATTTTCGCGGAAAAAGATAATTTCTGGCGTAGCCGCCGCTGACCTCTTTAATATCGTATTTTTTCCCGATATTCAGAACCTCGCCCAATAAAATAATTTTCATATTTTATTATAGTTTTTTATTTTATTTCCGACTTTATTAATTCCAAAGCTTTATCCAATTGAGGGTCTTTATTATTCTTAATATCATCATCGGTTAGTTTAACGGGCGCGTCGGGAATCAGCCCGTGCCCTTCTAAAATCTGGCCGTTAGGGAGAACCCAGTGGGCAATAGTAAGTTTAATTGAAGAGCCGCCGCTTAAAGGAACCAGTTCCTGAACGGTGCCCTTGCCGAAGCTTTGTTCTCCAACCAGCTTAATCCCTCTGTCGTCATGAAGAGCGCCGCTTAAAATTTCAGCGGCCGAGGCCGAACCCCCGTTAATAATAACAACCGTTGGAAAATTAACCAAAGCTTCATTGCCGTTCGCCCGGTAACCTATATTCAAATTCCCTCTTCCCTCTTCCGTTACAACCACACTACCTCTTTTGAGGAACCAGCCGCTCAAATCAACGGCGGTTTGCAGATAGCCCCCCGGATCATCCCTTAAATCCAAAACCAAACCCTTGGCGCCGCCGGTAAAAGCTTTTATTATCGCCTGGTAAAAAAGAGCATCGGCATTGGCGTTAAAAGCGTAAAGATGAATATAGGCGACGTTCCCATCCTTCATCGAATAATCAAGGGTAGGCACTTCAATGTCGGCGCGGATAATTTTGAAATCTTGAGGCTTGCTCCAGCCGCTCCTTAAAATCGTCAGCGTCACAGAAGCGCCGTTTTCTCCTCTGATCAGCTTAACGGCATCGTTCAGATTCATATTGGCAGTGGACGTGCCGTCAATGCCGATAATCTGGTCTCCGCTTCTTAATCCCGCTTTTTGCGCCGGAGAATCCTTAAGAGGTGCCGCAACAACAATCTGGTCGTTTTTAACATCCAGCTGCGCGCCTATCCCGCTAAAACTACCCTGGACATCCTCCTGAAATTTCTGGCTGTCGGAAGGACTAAAAAACTCCGAATATGGGTCATTTAGCGAACTGACCAAGCCATTCACGGCGCCATAAACCTTGCTTTG
>CAZODS010000041.1:0-4482 GCA_964578705.1 uncultured Candidatus Saccharibacteria bacterium | reverse complement strand
TTCAATTCTTCAGCTGCTTTTTTGGTGACATCAAAAAGTTTTTTACAGGTCGGGCATCCCGAACCAAGGACTTGTATACGCATAATATTATGAATTTAATTTTTTAATCACATTTAACAATTTATGGCCCTTATCGGTAAGAAAATAATCAACAAACGCGCCGCTTTTCTTGCTTCGGACAAGACCCGCTTTCGCAAAGCCGGAGAGATGATGAGAAATAAGCGTTTGGGAAAGTTTTGTGTGAGCCGTCAGGTCGCAAACACAACAATGAGATTTCTTCAGAAGAAAAAGAATTTTTAGCTTGCTTGGAATAGCCGCTATCTTAAGTTGTTTAATTATGACGGCATTAAATTCGAATACCTCCGGATTTTTAGCTGGTTCGCATCCATTCTTTTTGTATTGATGATATGAACTCATATTCATATATTATATCCATCCGCTATCAGAGTCAATAGTAAAAAGCGCCCACGTGATCGCGCCTGTCATTTTTCTTATGCTATAATTGAAACAAAAGGTCGAAAAATTTTAATTAAAAAAATATTGCATTATGGCAAAAAAATTTTTGTTTTTAACCGTTTCTATGCTGGCGGTTTTGGTTTTGATTGGCGCCTCCATTCATCCGATGACGGCCTCCGCCGACCAGAATGAAAACGAAGGTTCGGGGAGCGGTCAGGCGAACGCCAGCTCCAACGAAAATCACGGCAGTATTGTGAGCCAAGTGGCGCGAGGCGACAATCAGGGCGAGTCGGAATCCGAATCAAGCATTCAGGAGTCGGCCTCGGTAAAGTCTAACGGCGATTTCAGTGTTACCGGAGTGAAAGTCAATTCGGTTGACGCCTCTTCAAATTCGGTAAATGTTTCCCTGTACGGCTTAAGCAAAACTGTTAGTTTGGCCGGAGTCGGCATCGTCGGATCCAACCAGCCGATTTCCGCGAGCGACATCCAGGTCGGCGACATTCTTTCCGGTAGCGGAAACTATAACGAGCAAACCCATGCCGTTACGATTTCTAGAGTCGTTGATAATTCCTATACCACAAGAAATGTTTCCAACATCCAGGCGCAAATTCAGCATTTACTTGACCTTATTCAGCAGCTTCAGGCGCAAATTCAGGGAACATCGCGCTAACTTTCTTACGAAGGATTAGTAAAATTCCGCCCATCTTGGGCGGAATTTTGTTTATTGCGCCAGACTTTATCGGTTATCCGAAGAATTTTCCGTTCTAATGGGGTATAATAAAATTAATGAGTTTTTCACTGGTTTACTTGATTGAGAGGTTTTTTTCGCGGATAAAGGATTTTTTTTATCACTGGTATTTTAGCGGCTCGCTGTTTGCGTCCAAGTATTTCATTGACGTTTTGGCATCATTCGATCGCACGCTCGCGCTTAAAGTTACGCTCCTTCATTTTTTCGAACCGCTTTACGGCGACTATAGTATCGTCGGCAGGGTCTTGGGGATTATTTTCCGGACATTCAGGGTTTTAATCGGCTCCGTCATTTATTTATTTTTAGCCGCCATCGCTGTTATTATTTATTTGATTTGGCTGGCTATTCCCGTTTTTATTATTTACGAAATTATCAAAAATGTCCGTTAATTTTTCAAATAAAGAATTTTATTTTGACGACCCGAGGCTAAAGATGACCTTGGCCGGCAGGTTTTTGGTTCGGGTTCTAAGCTCGATTGTTTATTTGGTTTTGGTTATTTCTTCGGCGGTTTTTTTAATTTCCCAAATTCCGGCGGCGCGCTGGTTGGGCGTCCTCCTCGTTCTTTTTTTGATTGATTACGCCGTTCATCGCCAAGATTCTTATCGTCTAATTAACCAGATGCCGCCCGTCAAGAAAGTTAATTTGAGTATCTTTTTACTTCCTAAAAGTTTCGTTTCGGTTGAACGCGCCTTCGATAAGAGCTCGCTTCAGAAAACAGATTTTTATTTTGAGCTTTTGAAACAGCTGCTTGAGGTAAAAAATATTCAGAACGGTCTTAAGCGGCTGGATGTCGACGCGGAGAGCTTTAAGCAGAAAACCGAGGAGATTTTGAAGTCCACCCGGGGAAAAGAAAATTCCGAAGAATCATTTGGGGAAATTCAAAATTTAATCATCGAAGCGTTTAATAGAGCTCTTGAAAACGGCAGCCAGTTTATCAGGCCACAGGAGCTTTTTTCGGCTTTGGCGAATTTGAAGGACGCTAATTTAAGCCGGATATTCTCGCTTTTCTCCGTTGACCCTGGTGATTTGGAGCGGGCTTTGATTTTTAATTCGGTCAGCCGAAAAATTTTGGGCTGGCGGTCATTGCCGGCTACGATCGGAGGTTTTGTTGTCGGTCCGACCCGGGTTCGCCACCGGATTATGAATCGCGCCTGGACGAGCCGGCCAACGCCGAATTTGGACCGCTGCAGCACTGATTTTACCGATCTGGCGCGGCGGGGAGAGTCGGGATTTTTAATCGGGCATCAAGACGAATACGCGCGCCTCGTTGACGCCATCAGCCGGCCGATAAATCCAAACGCTATTTTAATTGGCGATCCTTCAATAGGCAAAGAAGCGCTGATCTCGCATTTGGCTTACCAGATGGTTAACGATCGGGTGCCCCAGACTATTTTCGATAAGAGGCTAGTCGGTATCAGAATCGCCGATCTTGTTGCCGGCGCGAATCCCGAGGAACTTCAAAGCCGGATGCAAAAAATAGTCGGGGAAATTTCTTTGGCCGGCAATATTATTTTATATATTCCCGAAATCCATAATCTTCTAAAAACTTCCGGCGAGGCGTATCTTTCGGCCGCCGACGCCTTGATGCCGATAATCCAAAACAACGCTTTTCCGGTTATTGGCACAACTTACGCTCGGGAGTTTAAGGAGTATATTGAGCCGCGAACGGATTTTTTGGATGTTTTTGAGGTCATCAGAGTTTCCGAAATTTCTCCCGCCGACGCCGAGAAGCTTTTGGTTTACGAAAGCTTGCTTTTGGAGCGCGAAACCAAAGTCGTTATCAGTTTCAAGGCGATCAAAGAATCCGTTTCTTTGGCTAAAAAATATCTTCACGAAAAATTTTTACCCGCCAGCGCCGAAGAACTTCTTAAGGATGCCCTGATGGACGCCAAACGTTCCGACGAAAAAGTTTTGACCGCCGACAAGGTTATTGAAATCGCCGAAGCAAAAACAAAAATCCCGATTCATCAATTTACGGCTCTTGAGGCCGGAGAGCTTTTGAATCTTGAAAACATAATTCACGAGCGGCTTATCGGCCAAGAAGAGGCGGTTAAAGCCGTTTCGCAGGCGATAAGGGAATATCGCAGCGGCTTGGCGAAAAAAGGAGGGCCGATAGCGTCTTTCTTATTTGTTGGTCCGACCGGCGTCGGTAAAACCGAACTTTCTAAAATTTTAGCCAAAATTCAGTTTGGCAGCGAAGATTTGATGATTCGCTTTGATATGAGCGAATATCAGGATAAGCAAAGTTTTTACCGTTTTATCGGTTCGCCCGACGGTAAAATTTCCGGCGCCTTGACCGAAGCGGTTACGCAGAAGCCTTACAGCCTGGTTTTGCTTGATGAATTCGAAAAAGCCTTTCCGGATATTTTGGATCTTTTCCTCCAGGTTTTGGATGATGGCCGTTTGACCGATAATTTCGACCGTGTCGTCGATTTTCAAAATACCATTATCATCGCCACCTCAAACGCTCATTCCGACATTATTAACGAGTCTCTCCGTAGCGGCGAGTCTATGGAGCAGATCGCCGGCTACCTGAAGACGAAACTGACGGATGTTTTCAAGCCGGAACTTTTAAACAGATTTTCTAAAATTATTATTTTCAAAGAATTATCGCTGGATGATATTTCCAAAATAACCGATTTAAACTTAGGGGATTTGGCGGATTTGGCGCAGCAGCAGGGCATTACTTTGAGTTTCGACCCGGCGGTCGCCAAAAAAATCGCCCAACTTGGATACGATCCCGCTTTTGGCGCTCGTCCCCTAAGGCAGGTCATAAACGAAAAACTTCGCTCGTTGCTTTCTGATAAGATTTTGAAAGGAGAAGTCCAAAAAGGATCGAAGGTTAAAGTAATTTTAAGCGGCGAAGATTTTCAATTTGTTCCGGAGGGCTGATCGCGCCGGCAGGCTTGGCCGCGCGGGCGGGCCTAACTAAAGACCCGTAAATTTGATAAAATTAAAAGGATGAAAATAAAAATTGATGTAAGCTTAAACGTTAACCAGGTGGTCAAAACTCTCGTCCTTTCCGATTTGGTTTTGATGGCGGGCTGGGGCTTCATATCGCCCATTTTTTCGATTTTTATAATAAACAAAATCGCCGGCGCGACTTTGGCGACCGTCGGTATCACCACGGCTCTTTACTGGCTTATCAGGTCCCTAATCCAGCTGCCAATCGCCAACTTTTTGGATAAAAGCGATGGCGAAAAAAATGATTTCTATGTCCTAATCTTCGCCTTGATTTTGGCGGGCACGTCGGCCTTCGGTTATATCGCGGTCCGCAC
>CAZODS010000040.1:0-4610 GCA_964578705.1 uncultured Candidatus Saccharibacteria bacterium | reverse complement strand
AAAACTATAATCGCGCCGGCCGTTTTTATATGGTATTATTTTTAAAATGGCCAAAAAAATATTCAGTCCTGTTTTTTTAATCCTCTTAGCTATTTTAATAATAGCGTCGTTCTTCCGCCTTTATCAGATCACACAAATCCCGCCCGGACTTTATCCGGACGAGGCTATGAATGGCAACAACGCCATGGAAGCCTTGGCGACGAACCATTTTAAAGTTTTCTATCCCGAAAATAACGGCCGAGAAGGGCTGTTTATAGATATTCAGGCGATATTTTTGAAATATCTTCTGCCGCTTGAAAACGGAAATAGCGCCGCCTGGATGCTACGCCTGCCGAGCGCGCTGTTTGGAATTTTTACGGTTTTGGGATTATTCTTTTTGACCAAAGAGCTTTTGGCCGCCGAACCGGAAAACCCGATGGCCAAACATAAAGATTACATCGCCTTATTCGCTACCTTTCTTTTGGCGACCAGCTTTTGGCATATTCTTTTTTCCCGCATCGGCTTCCGCGCCATTATGGCTCCGTTCTTTATGGTTTGGGCGACTTACTTTTTTTTAAAAGCGCTTAATAAAAAAACCGGCGACGTTCCGGAAAAAACCGGAAAAATTTTTGTTTTTTTAAAAAAATATCGTTATCTCTGCCCAGCGATAATCGCCGGCGTCTTCTTCGGACTGGGATTTTACAGTTATATCGCCTTTCGGATAATGCCTGTTTTATTTTTGATATTCATAGTTTATTTTCGGAAAAACAAAAATTTCTGGAAAATAACAGCGGCTTTTATTATTGCCGCTTTCATCGTCGCTTTGCCGATAGGAATTTATTTCGCCAAACATCCGGCCGACTTTTTCGGCCGGACCGGAGAGCTCTCCGTTTCCGCCTCGCCCCACCCGTTAACCGACCTGGCCTCTAATGTCGCCAAAACCGCTTTGATGTTTAATTACCGCGGAGATTACAACTGGCGGCAAAATTTTTCGGGCGCGCCCGAGCTTTTCTGGCCGATCGGCATTTTATTCTTAATCGGCTTTGTTTTGGCGGTAATTAAATTCAGGAAATTCATATTTTCCTTTACGCTGGCCTGGCTAGCTCTGGCGGCCCTGCCGGTTGTTATTTCCAACGAAGGCATTCCCCATGCTTTGCGGGCAATCCTGATGATTCCGCCGGCGTTTCTTTTGGCGGCTTTTGGCGGCTGGTGGTTTTATAATAAAATAATCAATTCGACTTTTTGCGCGTCATCGAAAAAAAACCGGCTGATGTTTAATGTTTTCGCCGTTGTTTTTTTATCCCTTTTGGCTTTTCAGGCGTATATTTTTTACTTTATCGCCTGGGCTCAAGACCCCAACGTTCCCGGCGCTTTCAATCAGGATTACGCCGATATTGCCGGCCAGATAAACGCCCTGCCGATTCAAATCCAAAAATACGTTGTTGTTGAGGCCGGCGGCGTTTTGGTCCGAGGCATTCCGATGCCCGCCCAGACGGTTATGTTTTTAACGAATACTTTTACGCCGCGAGAACAGGACGCGAAAAACATCCATTATCTTCTGCCGGACCAGATTGGCAATATTTTTAAAGCGCCCCTTAAAAATTCTATTTCAATATTTTATTTGAGGTAATCCCGTTAGCCGATTTTTTCCGCAACTATAAATCTGCCCATATACAATAAAAATAGTCCCAACCACAAGTTGGGACTAAATATCAAAATTGTATTCCGCTGAAAACAACCACGTCGTCGATGCCGCTATTGGGATCTTTTATTCCGCCGTTACTGGCATGCCAATAACGAATTTCAACGACAAAGTTTTTTCCGCCGCCTATCGGCTGGGCAAATCCGACGCCTCCCTGAGGGGTAAAATTGAACAGCAGCGACTCCCCCAAAAGCTTTCCATCGGTAAGCATTACTCCGCAGCCGTAAGAAACGAAGAAACTGCGGCCGCCGCCTATCGAGAAAATATTCTTGAAGATTGTCCCGACCGCGACGCCTATTTGTCCGCCGCTGAATTCAATCAGCTCCGGCTCTAAAGAAAACGCGAACGGGTTGTCTTTGTTGTTGCCGATGAGATTGATTTCGTACGAGCCCCTTACCATTATAAGCGACTCATCGGGGCTATGTGTTGTCTGGCCAGACGCCATTGAGACGCCATAGCTTGCCGCGAAACCGTTTATCGGAATTGCCGGAATACAAAGCGCGAGAAGAAAAAGGAAAACTATCTTTTTCATACATCCTCCTTTCCGCTAAAAGCGGAATCTTTTTTGTTTTTCAAATAACCAACTTCACTTAAAAAATACCACTTAAAAAGCCATTTGTCAATCCCCGATTAGCCCTCTATTTTCCTAAGCAAACGCCCCTTTTCCGCCTCGGCCAGTTTTAATTTTCTTATGATTTTATCGAAAAATTGAATGGTTAAATCGTAGGTCGGCCGGTCAACCGGATAAGGCGTGGCATCCTTGCCGCCGTGGGCGAAAGAATATCTCGCCGGGTCCTCGTAAGAAGGCTTGGCGCCGTAAATTACTTCCGAAACCAGACTTAAAGCCCGCATTGTTTTTGGTCCGACCCCTTCAACCGAAAGCAGCTGCTCGTAATTTTTCGGTTTAATATCGGAAACTTTTTTCAGAATTTTTTCCAGGTACCGGCTTTTGGAAAAATTTTCCGCAGCCACCGGATGCCAGTGAAATTCTTTATTTTCCAGATTCATAAAAGTAAAACTCTGTTGGCCGGATTTCAAAGCAATCATTTGCGATACGCTTGAAGAATATTTTCTGATTATTTGGATGTCTTTCATTAGGCCGAAATAATTATCCTGCGACATTTCGACGCTAAGATTACGGACGTCCTCGCTGCTTTTAGCGGTCAAATCAAGAGTCTTGCTTTTGCTCTGGCTGATTATCCCCGAGTGCGGCTCGCGGACCAGGTCGGTAATTTTTTTTGAATACCAGTGATAACGCCGCGCCGTTTGGTTTTCAGAATTCATTCCCTGTTGGACCACCGCCCAGCTGCCGATGCCGCCCGGCCCGCTTTTGTCGAGCGAAAAGAAAAAACTGTGATGATAAAGCTGAAAGCCGTCCTGAACCAGCGCGCTGTCGACTTTGGCCGAAGTTTTGGAATTATAAACCAGATTGTTAACCTGGCTTTCCGGCAGGCCCAGCCTTTCTCCCCAGCCGTGGATTTCTTCGGGAGTTTTAAGCGATGTCTTTCCTTTGCCGCCGCAGACAAAAATCCCGAGCTCTCTTTCCCGGCCCCTGACCGCTTCTTTCAAGGCAGCCGTTAAAATCGTCGTCAGGCCGGAAGCGTTCCAGTCGAAAGCCAAAACCGTTCCCAGCGACTGAAACCAGACGGGGTCGGCTATCCTTTTGATAAATTCTTCCGCGCCGTATTCTTCAGCGATTACCTCCAGCGTCTGCCGGCCCAGCTTGACCATCCGCTCGAAAAGCCAGGGCGGGCATTTGCCGTAATCTAAGCCGAACGTGGCGACTCCTCTTTGAATCATATTTAAATTATAAGCCTCGTTAGAGATTAACTAAATACGCGCGTCATAAAAATCGCGGAATAAACCAAGAGTCATCGTGAGATATTCATATCCAAGCTTCTCCCGGGCCCGAATTCTCCTCCCAATTTTTTGGAGTTTACGCAAATAAATTTATGCCGACCGGACAGTGGTCCGACCCCCGAACTTCGCGCAAAATGAACGCTTTTTTGATTTTAGGAACGAGAGAATGAGCCACCAAAATATAATCTATCCTCCAGCCCAAATTTCTTTCTCTGGCGTTAGCCATATAAGGCCACCAAGTGTAATGACCGCCGCCGTTGTTAAATATTCTGAAGGTATCAACAAACCCCAGATTTATTAATCTGTCTACTTTTTTCCTTTCTTCGGGCGTGAACATGATATTTTTCCTATTTTGTTTTGGCCTCATCAAATCCAGATCCGTACGCGCGATGTTAAAATCTCCGGCCAACACGACGGGCCTATTCTTGATTTTCGAAAGATATTTTCGCAAATAATCATAGGATTTTAATTTATATTCAAGATTTTCTTTTTTTCTCCCTCCGTGCGGCATATAAATTCCTATCAAAACAAACTCTGGATATTCCAGTTTCAAAAATCTTCCCTCGTCATCAAACCTCTTGATTCCCAGCGTATCGGAAACCGACAAAGGCTTCGTTTTTGTATAAATAGCCAATCCGCTATACCCTTTTTTCTTGGCCGTTTTAAGGTATAAACTATAGCCATCTATATCAAGCAAGTCCTTGGGAATCTGATTTTCTTGCAATTTTATCTCCTGAAGACAAACAATATCGGCTCGCTCTTTCTCGAACCATTTAAGAAAATTTTTTCTGTAAACCGACCTTAACCCGTTCACATTCCAAGAAATTATTTTCATTTTTTAATTAAACCAATCGGAAAAGATTCGAGAGCGCGGCTTAGAATTCTATGATTTTTTTATTCTCATTTCGCTCAAGGCGTCCAGGCACAATCGGGCGCTCTTTTGATCCGTGTTCATCTCGCCCGAAATTCTAAAACCGCCCTTACTGAATGTTTTTTCAACCAACCGGGCGATCGTTAAGCAATTCCAGGGTTTCGCGAGATAAAGATTCGCTATTATTAGAAAAAACGT
>CAZODS010000039.1:0-4731 GCA_964578705.1 uncultured Candidatus Saccharibacteria bacterium | reverse complement strand
GATCAGGCTTTCGCCCATTGTCGAATATTCTCGACTGCTGCCTCCCGTAGGAGTATGGACCGTGTCTCAGTTCCATCGTTGGGGAACGGGCTCTCACCCCCCCTACCGGTCATAGCCTTGGTGGGCCATTACCTCACCAACTAGCTGATCGGACCTAGGCCAATCGTAAAGCGGCTTGCGCCTTTACTCTTTCGAGATTATTTGGAATTACCTCACCTTTCGATGAGCTATGCCAAACTCTACGGTATGTACCAAGGTATTACTAACTCGTTCGCCACTCCACAATCTTGATGTAATCGCAATTGTAGCGTTCGACTTGCATGCCTTATCCACGCCGCCAGCGTTCATCCTGGACCAGGATCAAATCCTCTAAAAAACTAATTTAAGCTCTCAATTGAGGAGCTCAAACCAGTGCGGCTTTTTATAGTAGCCGCGAACTATAATATTGGGACAACTAAAAAACTCTCTTAACATATTAAAATTTAAAAAAGCGAGATACCTTACTTATTGTAGGGATAGATTTACTCTTGTCAAGCGTTTTAAACTTTGCTAAGATTTAATTTATGAAAAAAGAAATTCATCCGAAATATTATCCCGAGGCAAAAGTCATTTGCGCTTGCGGCAACACTTTCACGGTCGGTTCAACCAAGCCGGAAATTCACATTGAAATCTGCAGCAGCTGCCATCCGTTTTACACCGGCAAAGAAAAAGTTTTGGACGTCGCCGGAAGAATCGAGAAATTCAAAACTCGCAAAGGTAAGGCTGTCTCTAAAATTAAAAAAGTCAGGGTCAAAAAACAAAAATAACCGGCTTATCCGGAAATATTTAACCGGCTATTTTTTTGTACTCAAACGCAAGATTTCTCTAATACAATATGACCAATAAAATAATTTTAGAAATAAGAGCGGGGGCGGGCGGCGACGAAGCGGCGATTTTTGCCGCCGACTTGGCGCGGATGTATCAGCGCTACGCCGCCAAACGCGGCTGGAGCTTTAAAATAATTGATTCCAGCCAAACATCTTTAAACGGTTACAAAAACCTGGTCGCCGAAATGAGCGGACCGGGAATTTATGACGACCTGAATCGGGAGTCGGGAGTCCATCGCGTCCAGCGTGTTCCGGAAACGGAAAAAGCGGGTCGGGTCCACACTTCTACCGCTTCGGTCGCCATTCTTCCGGAAGTTGAGGCTAAAGAAGTCTATGTTAACCCCAACGATCTGGAAATCACCTTTTCCCGCGCCGGCGGCCCGGGAGGCCAGAACGTCAACAAAGTGGAGACGGCCGTCAGAATTACACATAAGCCGACCGGCATCGTTATTTCTTCTCGCGAAGAACGATCGCAACACGCCAACCGCGAAAGGGCGCTGGAAATACTCCGCGCCAAACTTTACGACCTGGAACGGCAAAAATCATCCGGAAACATCACCGAAATGCGCCGCGAGCAAATCGGCTCGGCCGACCGCTCGGAAAAAATTCGGACCTATAATTTCCCCCAAAACCGGATAACCGACCACCGCATCAACAAAAAATGGAGCAATCTGGAAGATATTATGAAAGGCGACCTCGACCCGATAATTAAGGCATTTAAAAAAATCTCGTAATCTTTTACGTTTGACAAATTCGTCAAGCTTCTGTTAGTATTCCGATAGGATTTTGAAAACAAGAACAGGGGAAAAAGATGAGTCAAAGATCAAAAGCCGCTCTTGAGATCAAAAAATTGCTTGAGGCAGCGGCAAAATACGAAAAGACCATATCAAACAGCAAACCGAAATCGAGAAAAAGAGCCGGAGCGATAAAAAGCCGAAACTCTTGCATGAGAAAGATTTTAAAATTGATGGTTAAGTTAATATCGGGAAACAAAAAACTATCTCTCGTGATAAGCGACCGGTTATTAATCCGAATAATAGGTGTATTAGGTATGGCAACGCAAGTGTTTGAAAACCCTGAATCGGCGATTGCTTGGATGAATAAGCCGCAATTTAGTCTTAGCTGGCAGAAACCGATTGATCTGATTAAAACAAAAGCTGGTGAAGAATTAGTTAAGAATCTTCTCGGCGCAATAGAAAACGGAGGAGTTTTATAAATACAAGGTTTGGCTTTGCCGGTATAGATATAGCTATTTTCTCAAAGCAAAGATAATTACCAAAGCGGGACAACTTCCCGCTTTTTTATTTTTAAGCGGATCGCCTTTTTATTCGTGAATAGTAAATTTAGTATACGAAGGTTTGCTTGAAACCAGCTCTTCGGACCTAAACCAAACATTTATTTCGGCTTCCGCTTCGGCAGGAGAAGACGAAGCGTGTATCAGGTTATAAACGCCGATATTTTTTTCGTCCGCGTATTTAAAAGAAACATGGGCGTAATCCCCTCTGATCGTTCCGGGGGCAGCGCTCTTCGGTTCGGTAGTTCCGACTATTTTCCGGGCAACATCAACTATTTCAACGCCCTCCAAAACCATCGCGATAATCGGGCCGGAAGTGAGCATATTAATCATTCGTTTTCTGACTTCTTCGCCGCGCCTTTTCGCCAAATCATCGGTGTAGTGCCTTTCCGCCATTTCTTTGGAAGATACCAGCATTTTAAGCCCGACGATTTTAACGCCCAAACGCTCAAAGCGGGAAATTATTTCTCCCGTGATTCCCCTGTCTAGAGCGTCGGTTTTCAATAATATTAAAGTTTTTTCGATATCCATTTTATCTTATTTTTATATGCAATTCTCTTAATTGCTTTTCCTCGACCTCGCTGGGAGCGCCCATCATTAAATCGCGGCCATCGCCTGTTTTGGGAAAAGTGATGACTTCGCGGATATTCGGCTCGTTTTGTAAAATCGCCGCCAGCCGGTCCAAACCCCAGGCGATGCCGCCATGAGGGGGCGCGCCGTAGGAAAAACTTTCCAGCATATGGCCGAAATTGCTTTTTATCCTTTCTTTCTTATAACCCATAATTTCAAAAACCGCCTCCAAAGCTTCTGGCCGGTGGTTTCTTATGCTCCCGCCGCCGATTTCAAATCCGTTTAAAACGACATCGTATTGCGTGGTTAAAATGTCGCCGATATTTTTATGCTCAAGCAAATCTTTCATATATTCCGGCTTGGGCGCCGAAAAAGGATTGTGAGTAAATGTCCAGCCCGGCTTGCCGCCGCCATCTTCATCGGTTTTTTCGAAAAACGGAAAGTCGATTATCCAGCAAAAAGCCAGGAGACTGGGATCGTTTTTATCTTTCCTTAAATCCGGCCGGTCGGTTTTGTATTTTTCCATCGCTTCTTTGTAGGAAAGTCGCGGGAAAGGCAACTCCTGGATTTTTTTGTCCGGATAAAAATTTTTGACTATCTCGACAAGCGCTCTTTCATTAACATCTATCACGTCTTCGCGCTTAACGAAACTCATCTCCATATCAAGCTGCGTAAATTCCGGCTGCCGGTCGCCCCTCGTGTCTTCGTCCCTGAAACAGCGGGCCACCTGGAAATATCTTTCCAGCCCCGCCACCATCAAAAGCTGTTTGTACTGCTGCGGCGATTGGGGCAAGGCATAAAATTTGCCCGCCTGAATTCGCGAAGGAACCAGATAATCGCGCGCGCCCTCCGGAGTGGATTTTCCCAGAATCGGCGTCTCGATTTCAACAAACCCTTCTTTAGACAAAAAATTCCTGGTGAACTGGATAATTTTGTGCCTTTGGTCAAGATTTTTCAAGAGGCGCCGGCGGCGCAAATCCAGATAGCGGTATTGCAAACGGGTGTTTTCGTTTATTTCGTAGCCGTCGCCGTCTATTGGCAGAGGTAAAGTCTCGGCCGTGTTTAGAACAGTCAATTTTTCAATCTGAATCTCCAATTCGCCATTGGAAAGGTCGGGATTCTCCATCCCCTTCGGCCGACGGCCGACTTTCCCCTCTATTTCAATCACCCATTCGGGACGGAGGTTTTGAGCTTCTTCGTAAACTTGTTTGTTTTTTGGCGTAAAAACAATTTGAGTAATTCCCCTTCTGTCTCTTAAATCTATGAAAATGATTTTTCCGTGGTCGCGGCGCGCCGCCACCCAGCCGGCCATTAAAACCGCTTCGCCTTCTTTTTTAACTATTTCGTCGGATAAAATTCTCATTTATTTAATTTAATATAAAAAATTTAAAAACCGTTCTTGAGTTGACGCGTAAAATATATTCTCTAAAATGAATATATGCCTCACTACGGTGATTATAACCCGATGTTGTCGTTCGAGCAAATGGCGATAAGAATCGTCATAGCTTTGATTCTCGGCGCAATTATCGGTTTCGAGCGCGAAGTAATCGGAAAAGAAGCCGGCATCAGGACAACGATGGTTGTCGCGGTTGGCGCGGCGATTTTCGCGATAACATCTATAACCCTTCCTTATTTAGTCGCCGTTTCCGACGCCAATCTGCCC
The DNA here is from genome assembly GCA_964578705.1 of uncultured Candidatus Saccharibacteria bacterium. Lineage (GTDB taxonomy): Bacteria > Patescibacteriota > Minisyncoccia > UBA6257 > 2-01-FULL-56-20 > JAMDBA01. The sequence goes on along the minus strand of CAZODS010000039.1, from coordinate 338 downwards.
GACGTCATCGCCAGAAACAGCGGATTTCTGCCGATGGCCGGCAACATCGTCGTCGGTATCGGTTTTTTGGGCGCGGGCATTATTATAAAAGAAGGCGAAAGGGTTAAAGGATTAACGACCGCCGCCATCGTTTGGTTTACCGCCGCAATCGGCGCTTTGGTCGGTTTGGGATTAATTGAGATTGCCATCTTCGGAGCTTTGGCGACCAGCGGCACGCTTTATATTTTAAGAAAAGTAAAACTTTACGAACGGCTGAAAATTCCTAAGCAGGATTTGGATTAACCAAAAATTCGCAATTTAAAACCCCCTTTTAACAGGGGGTTAAGTTTTGTTTTTCA
>CAZODS010000038.1:2191-4777 GCA_964578705.1 uncultured Candidatus Saccharibacteria bacterium | reverse complement strand
TGTCCCCTCGGAGGGAATTGAACCCCCATTTTTTCCTTAGGACGGAACTGCTCTGTCCGTTGAGCTACGAGGGGCATTTGAAAATCTCGCGCAATTATTATAATATAGTTAAAATTGAATGTAAATTAAGGGCCTATAGTCTAATGGCACGACGCTTCCATGGCATGGAAGAGGTGGGAGTTCGATTCTCCCTAGGTCCACCATAAGATACTTTCGCGATTTTTGACTAACTTATTTTTAAATCACTTAAGGCTTTAATCCTTTCCTCTATCGGCGGATGGGTCATAAAAATTTTTATGAGGAAAGGCGTTTTTCCGGAGGCTTTGTCGGTTTTAAGCGGACTCTCAAAGTAAAGATGGGCAATTGAAGAATTGACTTTCATTGGCCGGCTGGCGGATATTTTTTTGAGCGCGCTGATGAGTCCGTCCGGGTATCGGGTTAAAAGCGCCCCGGAAGCGTCGGCTAAGAACTCCCTTTTCCTGGAAATCGCCAGCTGAATAATGGTCGCCGCTATCGGCGCCAGAATTGCCGCTATCAGGCCGAAAATGAAGGTAAGATTTCCTTCGGAATTTCTGTCATTTCTTGAGCCCCCGCCCCAAAAGCTTATTTGCAAAAACCAATTAGCCAATAAAGTAAAAATGCCGGCAAAAACGACGACAACCGTTGAAATTAATATATCTTTGTTGCCGATATGAGAAAGCTCGTGAGACAAAACTCCCTCAAGCTCGGTTTTGTTTAAAATTTGCAAAAGTCCGCTGGTTACGGCAATGGCGGCATGATTTTTATCTCGGCCGGTAGCGAAAGCGTTCGGCGAAGGATCGTCTATTAAATATATTTTTGGCGACGGCAGACCGGCGGTAATCGCCAGATTTTCGACCAGCCTGTAAAGTTCGATGTTATCTTTCTTTTCAATCGGCTTGGCGCTCGCCATTTTTAAAACGAGTTTATCGGAATACCAATAGCTGTAGATGTTTAAAAACAGGCTAAGTAAAATAGCAAACACCAATATGGCGGTTGAATGATATATAATGCTAAAAAGCCAGCCAAAACCGATTATCAGAATAAGGAAAAAAGTCAGTAAAAACCAGGTTTTTCTTTGATTGGCGGATACTTGGGTGTATAGAGTCATTTTTAAAAACTTACTTTGACGGGCTCATTTTCGGTTTCGTTTTCCGTTTCAAACAGGTCTTTTTTGCCGAAACCTAAAATCGGCGCGATTATATTTTTCGGAAAAACTTCGATGGCGATATTGTAGTCCCGGACGTTGGAGTTATAAAATCTTCGCGCGGCCTGGATTTTGTCTTCGGTGTCCACCAGCTCGTCCTGCAAACTCAAAAAATTTTCGTTAGCTTTAAGATTGGGATAATTTTCGGCAACGGCAAACAAACTCTTGAGCGTCTGGGATAGCTGATTTTCGGCGCCCAGTTTTTCTTTCGGGCCTTGAGCGGAAATTGCCGCGGCGCGCGCCTGAGTTACGTTTTCGATCACGCCTTTTTCGTGGGCGACATATCCTTTAACCGATTCTACCAAATTGGGAATCAAGTCATATCTTCTTTTAAGCTGGACTTCTATATCCGACCAGGCTTCGGCTACCCTGTTTTTCCGGACGATTAAGCCGTTAAACGCGGCTATCAGCCAAATAATTATAATGGCTAAAATTATTAAAATTATTGTCATTAGATTCATTTTTTTATTAAAGTATTATATCAACAACAAATCAAATTATCAATGTTTCGACGGCAAACCTTTCGATTAGTACTGATACTGGGAGACCAGCAGGCCTTTATTATCAAAAAGAAGGAGCCTGTCGTGGTTTTGGTCAAAATTTAAAAGTGCTCCCCAAACCCGCCATTCGCCGGACAGAAAATCGGCGTCGTTGCGGTGAGCGACAAAGCAACTGTGATAATTAAAGTTATTCAGCGCCGCCGAACAGCTCGGGTCGTTAAAGGTAAAATCAAGATTGGCGTCCGGCTCGCGACAGGAGCCGTTAATTGAGAGAATATAATTTTGGCAGTCGCCGCTGAGATTGGAGATTTCCGAATTGCTTATTGTCGGACAGCTCGAAGGAAGCTCTGGCGTGAAATTATAGTGATTATTCAAGTAGCCGGCGCATTTATTGAGTTCGAAATTTATCCCAAGCGGGTTTTGGTTTGAATAAATATTTAATATGGAATTGTTCGTAAAATTGATGTCGCTTGGAATTTCCCATCCCGACGGATCGTAAAACTGGACTCCTTGAGGAACGGTTATCTGGGCTTTATTCCATTTTATTGTCCATCCCGTAATATCGACTTTTTCTCCCGCGGCGAGATTATAAGCCTGAACGGAGATTTGGCCGTAATATCCGAACGAAGGCGCTTCAGCGCTGGAAATGTTTATTTTCTGGAAATACGGCGATAAGTCATTACGGGTAAATCCGGCAGGAATGCTTGATGTGCTGATTTGGGACTGAGTCGAAGTCGGTTGAGAGGCTGGATTAGATGGTGTTTCAGGAGCGGGCTGGGCGGCCGCCGGATTTTCCGGAGCGGCGGGCGCCGGTTGATACTTGGAAAACGGAGAGATCAAATAATCTCCCAACGAAAATTT
>CAZODS010000038.1:0-2091 GCA_964578705.1 uncultured Candidatus Saccharibacteria bacterium | reverse complement strand
AACATCAGGTACATCCTTAAGGCGTCGGCGCCGAATTTTTTTATATATTCGTCGGGATTAACTACGTTGCCCTTCGATTTGGACATTTTCGCCCCTTCCTTTATCAAGAGTCCGTGGGCGCGGAATTTTTTAAACGGTTCGGAAAAATCAATTAATTTCATATCGCGGAAAACTTTCGTGGCAAATCTGGTGTAAAGAAGGTGAAGCACGGAATGCTCGGCTCCGCCGATATACATATCAACCGGCAGCCATTTCTTAATAACGGCTTTATCAAAAATTTTCTTTTTATTCTTAACGTCCAAGTAGCGGAAAAAATACCAGGCTGAATCTAAAAAGGTGTCGGAAACATCTGTTTCGCGGCGGGCCACGGAGCGGCAAACAGGGCAGGTTGTTTTATAAAACGATTCAATAGAACTTAGCGGCGAAGCGCCGGTTCCCAGCGGCTTAAAATCTTTCAAAAACGGCAGTTTCACCGGTAAATCTTTTTCCGGCACGGCATACCAGCCGGGCATCTCTTCACGCTCTCCTTTTTTCTCGGCGGCGCATTTTTCGCAATAAATCATCGGGATCGGCGGTCCCCAGTAACGTTGACGGGAAATCAGCCAGTCTCGCAGGCGGAAATTCGTTTTTTTCTTTCCTCCGGCGAATTTGACTATCTCCTGTTTGGCTTTTTCGCAGTCTATTCCGTTAAACTGACGTGAGTTTACCAAGACCCCGCCTTCTTCGTAGGCATGTTCCGATTTAGAATAATTGGCGGGCGCGCCGACAGCGTTTGCCGGCCGGATAACTTCTGTTATCGGCAAACCGAATTTTTTGGCGAATTCAAAATCCCGCTGGTCGTGGGCGGGCACGGCCATAATCGATCCGGTTCCATAAGAGCTCAAAACATAATCAGCTATGTAAACCGGCAGTTCTTCGTTGTTGACCGGATTAAACGCTTTGATTCCCTTTAAAATAATGCCGGTTTTTTCTCCTCCTTCGGCTATTCTTTCGGCATCGGGTTTTGCTTTGGATTTTTCAATGTATTTTTTTACTTCTTCTAAATTTTCAATTCTAAACTCCAGCTCTCGCATTAAGGAATGTTCCGGCGCCAAAACGAGATATGTGGCGCCAAAAAGCGTATCCGGTCTGGTGGTGAAAACTTTTATTTTATGCTCTGAATTTTTTATTTGAAATTCTATTTCGGCGCCCTCGCTCCGGCCAATCCAGTTTTTTTGGGCGATTTTTACTTTTTCCGACCAATCCAATTTTTCCAAATCATTCAAAAGCTCTTCGGCATAATCCGTTATTTTGAAAAACCATTGCTCTAGCTCCCTTTTTGAGACGTTGCTGCCGCAGCGTTCGCATTTTCCGGCGATAACCTGCTCGTCGGCCAGAACGGTTTTGCAGGACGGGCACCAGTTAACCGCTTGTTTTTTGCGGTAAGCCAATCCTCTTTTGAAAAACTGGGTAAAAATCCATTGAGTCCATTTATAATAATCCGGGTCGTAAGTTTCCAATTTTTCGCGCCAAGCGAACGAATTGCCTATCGCCCGAAGCTGCCGGTAAAAATTTTTTTGCGAAATTTTCGCCTGTTTGGCCGGATGAATGCCGATTTTTAGGGCGTAATTCTCCGAGTGAATGCCAAAGCCGTCCAGTCCGATTGGCTCGAAAACGTCGTAGCCCCGCATTCTCTTGAAGCGGCCGTAAATATCGCTGCCGGTAAAAGCGTACATATTGCCGACGTGAAGTCCTTCGGCGGAAGGATAAGGAAACATCATTAAATTGTAAAAAGGCTTCCGTTTGGCGGACGGTTTTTTTAATTTCGGCTCGTAAATCCTTTTTTCGGTCCAAATCTTAGACCACTTTTTCTCGATCTTGGAAAAATTATAAGCCATATTAAAAAATTTTAGCCCAATCAGCGGAAAAAATCAAAAAATGACGGCCCAACCCAGTTTAGAAATTAAGCCAAGTTCTTTTTTTGCAAAGCGAAATCCTGTCTGCCGACAGGCAGGCGTTTTCGGCTTGGTTTGCCTTATTGGCTGTCTTTATCAAATTTCTAACGGGGTCAACGCGATATTATTTTCGCCAGTTAAATTAAAACAATAATTT
>CAZODS010000037.1:2064-5218 GCA_964578705.1 uncultured Candidatus Saccharibacteria bacterium | reverse complement strand
CTGTTGAGCGATTTCGACGGAACTATGTATAATAGCCTTGAAATAAACTACGCGGCGTTCAAGGGAGTGTTTGATCATTTTGGAGTCGCCGCGCCAACAATAGAAGAATTCCGGATGGGCATAACCAAGCTGATGGATAGCTTCTATTATAAGTACGGCGTTCCGAAAACTGTTTCCCTGGAAGAAATCCATAAAATCAGACACCGTCATCGCTGCCGGATATATTATCAAAACCATATTCTTCCGTATATCGTTGAGACCTTCCGGGAAATAAAAGAGGCGGGAGTAATCGTCGCGGTTGTAAGCAGTAATACTTTTGACGATATTTCCAAGATAATCTACGGCGACAAAGAATTAAAACTGATTATTTCGGCGATTTTCACAGGAGATAAGAATCTGCTGCTCAAACAAGCCCTGGACAAATTTGAGGTATCCGCCGATGAAGCGGCTTACATCGACGACACCATTGAGGGACTGACGGCGGCGAAAAATTTGGGAATTTTCACGGTGGCCGTCGGCTATAAAGGAGGTTTTCAGCCGGTTAAGCGGCTTAGAAAAATCGCCGACACAGTCGTTTACTCCCCGAAAGAGTTGCCCGAAAAAATAAGATTAAAGTAAAAAAGTAATTTGAAGCTCGCGTTCCACAAGGAACCCGAGCTTTTTTATTTTTCGTTTTTCTGATTTTGCTTCAATTATAATAATAGCGACAAAACAATTTTGCTGCGACATGTCATAGCAAACCATTAGATAAATTAAAAATACGAAGTGATTGCCAATATTAACGCGCCATAGCGGGCAAACAAATTTTATTAATCAAAAAATTAAAAAGTTTCGCGGCTAACCTTGGGCGGCAAGTTCCGAAGCCGAAGACTTGCGGCTCGACCACTCTCCGAGTATTTCTTCGAGCAAGGCCGCCACCGGAACGGAAATAATTATTCCCAAAAGGCCGGCGGCTTCAAAGCCGACTAAAATCGCGAATAGAACAATGACCGGATGGAGCGAAATAGCCCGGTTCATTAAAATAGGAACCAGAATATGGCCTTCCAGCTCCTGGATAAAGAAAAATACCAGCAAAGTATAAATCGCCAACACCGGAGAAATTGAAAGGGCGGTAATCACACTCAAACCGCCGGAAATTATCGGACCGACAAAAGGCACGATTTCGAATATAGCCGCCAGAATTCCCAGTAAAACCGCGTATTTCACGCCCAAAAGGGACAAAGCGATAAAAACCAGCGTCCCGATAATAGCGCTCAAAACAAATTGTATCCGGAGCCAGGCGCCTAATTTTCGGTTTACCCGCTTGTAAATCCTCATTGCCGCCGCCTCCGAAGAAGCCGGAAAAACGGCGATAATAAAGCGCTCTATGCCGGAACGGCTTAAGGTTAAATAAAAAGAGCTAAAGAAGACAAAAATTAGAAGCGAAACTCCGCTGAAAATTTGCGAAGCGCTGGTAAAAATGGCAAAAGTTCCCTGGAAAAGCCTGGTTGATATTCCGGTTATCAAAGAATTAACAAGCCTGATGACTTCGGGATTCAGGGACGATCCGAAAACATTGGCGAACTTATTGAAATTTAAAAATAAGTCGTTCAATTGGATTATAAAAATCGGAACAGCGATATAAGTAACCAGGACAATACAAAAAACAATGATTAAGAATACCAGGATAGTCCCCAAAAGGCGGGGCACGCCGTAACGCTCGAAAAAATTAACGACCGTTTCCAGTCCGGCGGAAATCACAATCGCGAAAAAAAGCGCCAGAATTATTTGGCGCGACTCGTATGCTATCGCGGCGAAAAGCAAGAAAAACGCCACTCTCCATAGGCTGCTCCATGATATTTCGATAACCTGTTTTTGCATTTTAGAATTTGAATATTTTTTTTATTCGGTTTTTATCTTTTTCGTCATAAGGCCCCAGTAAAGCCATATTAAGCTTGTCGCTCCGGAAAATATCTTTAGCAACGGCCCTGATCTCTTCCTTGGAAACAAGCTGATATTTTCTGATAAGCTCCCTTAAAGATTCCGGATTCTTGGCGAGAATTTCCGATTCGCCGTAGAACATAGCCAGGGCGTCGGAAGTTTGCGAGTCCAGAATCATCTTCCCGACAAAAGAATCTATTGATTTTTTAAGCTCTTTTTCCGGAACCAGCTTATCTTTCATCTTTTCCGCTTCCTTCAAAATAACTTTCAAAACTTGATCGGTTTTTTCTTTTTCTATTCCCGCCCCTATCAGCAAAAATCCGTGATCATAATAATTATTGGCGTTGGAGCCGACATAATAAGCGGCGCCCAGTTTTTCCCTTACCGCTATCCAAAGCCTTGAACTCATTCCGCCCCCGAGAACTTCCGCCAATATATCCAGAGCAAATCTTCTTTTGTCAAAAACGTCATAGGCTCTTAAGCCGATAGCCAAATTCGCCTGGCCGGTCTTGCTGCGCGAAACCAGCATTTGCGGATTTTTTTGAAATTCCAGCGTCTTCGGCTTACTTATCTTAGAACGGCTCAAACCGCTAAAAGTTTCTTTTATTTTTTTAATAACTCTGCCTTCTTCAAAATTTCCGGCAACGATAACCGCGGTCGAGGGTCCGGTATAATATTTTTTCCGGTAGTTTAAAAAGTCGTTCTTATTGAAACGTTCGATATTGCCTTTGGGCCCGACGATTTCCCATCCCGCCGGCTGATCGCCATAAAGAACGTTGTCGAATAAGTCGTAAATATGCCTTTGGGGATTGTCGTGATATCTGTTCAGCTCCTGAATAATCACTCCTCTTTCTTTTTCTATTTCGCCGGAATCAAATAAAGGATTCATATACATATCGAAAACAATATCCATCGCCTGGTCTAATTTGGCGCTTTGGACTTCGGCGTAATAACCCGTGTATTCGTGCGACGTGAACGCGTTGTATCTGGCGCCGAGCGCTTCCATCTCGGTGGCGATAACGGAAGGCCCTGGACGATTTTTCGTTCCCTTGAACATCATATGCTCGGAAAAATGGGATATGCCGTTAGTGTTCTTTTCTTCGTATTCCGAACCGGCTTCAACCAAAACCAGAACCGTGCTTCCCAAACTTCCTTTCTGAGGAACTAAAACTATCCGGACGCCGTTTTCTAAAACTATTTTTTTGTATTCTTTTTTATTTTTATTCATAATTTT